>JAGBXB010000025.1 GCA_017629515.1 Lentisphaeria bacterium
AAAGAAAAATTTTTATCTTTTTTGGAAAAAAGAGTAAATTTCCGGTAGAAAAATAAAAGTTTTCAAGTTATCTTATGCAGAGCAAGCATAAGATGTATTCCAAATGTGAAAGCGCAAAAAAATGAAAGCCTTTATAAAAAAGATCTTTTCCGGAGAAAATCTGGGCAGTACTGCCTTTTTCTCTGTCCTTCTTGCCACTTTGGGCATCTTGGGTGTCAGCTCCTGGATGGTGCTGGGGAAGCAATTTGCCAGCCTTTTCTTCATGGATAAATATGCAGAACCATGGGAGTTGTTTTTTCCATGGTTCCGTTGGAGTTTTATTCTTCTGGGGAGTGCTTCTTTTATCCTGAATTTATGGTTTGGGATAAAGGATCTTTCAATAAAGCCCCGCATATTTTACGGAAGCATTTTTTTGTTTTGCACAGGTATCGCAACTGTAATGATCCTCACTTTCCCCTCTTTGCAGCTTTTCTTTTGGTATATTGCTTTTATGCTGATTCTGCCTTTATTCTTTTTTTATGCAAACTGGAAATGGATGATCCCCTGTGTGTTGTGCTGCGCTGCAGCAATATGGGGATGGTATGAATATATTCTCTTTCTCAAGAGTTTTTTTGATTACTGGAATCTTTCCTCTGACAATATTGTTCCGTGCAATATTGTTTTGATCGAATGTGCCAATGTCTTTCTCATTGCAGGATTACTGCTGCAGGGAAAAATTTATGCGACAGCGGCAGGCAAACGATATAAAGAAATCTTTACCGGACCGGTTTGGACCATTATCCTGCTTTATGCCGTCACCTGGGGAGCATCTCTCGTTTTCGCTCACACCGCTGATGCAGATGCAAAAAAAGAAATTTCATGTTGGGAAAGAACTTCACCCATTGCCGCCCGTCCGGAAAAACTTAAAGCTGCCTATTACGATCATGGTAAAATCGTTCCGAATGCTGAATTCTGGGAAAACTTTGCGGAGTTGCGAAATATGTGTTATCCTCTTCCCTGGGTGGCAAACTGGGAGTTGTTTCACAGAACCCCACACGGTGTTCTTCCTGAAAAAGAGTTTGGCGAATGGCAGCAGTTCTTCCACTCCTCTCAGGATATCAAGGATTTGCAAAAGCTTTTCGCTTCTGACATTCCGTTTCCTGTATACAATTTTCCACGCTCCCCCCGGAAAATTGCAGAGTTCAAGGAAGGTGATCTGAGTATTTTTTTCTGCAACATGCAGTTGTGGGAACTTAATTTTGCCTTGAAATCCAAAAATTTTTCCGCCGCCGTAAAAGTTCTTGACCGTTGGGAAAATTTCAAGCAATTTCTCTATGCCAATAAATTTTCCATTTATTCCTTTCTTACCCTCGCCGAAGTTGAATTCCGAAAAAGTTTTGCGTTGGAAAAACTGCTTGCTTCCGGAGCGATGAACACTCAAACTATCCGTAAGCAGCTGCAAGTCATTGCTGCGGACAAAAAGTTTTTTGCATCAGCCGAAAAGCAGATGGTGGAAAACCATGGCGCCATGCTGTTGTATTTTCTGAACCAAAATGAATATAATTTTCCAAACCTCATATTTCCGGCATTCAGACATCTTTACAGCACTTTGCGCGGAACAGCTGCACTTTCTTACAGAACCGATACTTTTGATCTGGCCCGTAAAAGAATGGAAAAATTGGAAAAGAAAAACATTTTCCCAGCCTTGCTTCCCGGAAAGGATTGGAGTACAAAGTTTCAAAGAACATTTACACGTTTGCTTGTTTTTGAAACGTTCCTCAAACTTGAGTTGGAAAAACAAGCCAAAGGCTCTTATCCTGCCCAAGCTCCCTCATGGCTGCCGCCAGATCCCTTCACCGGCAGGCAACTCCACTACTGTAAAGGTGAAGTTTTTATTTCTGAACCTGTTTTTGACTCCAAATCAGGCTCTTATAAGCTTGTTCCTGACATCGTTGACGCTGTTGCAATCTGGAGTGCAGGAGAAGACGGCTTAAACTGTTGCGGCTTGGGGCGCCACGAAAGAGATTTTTACGATGATATCCGTGCAATGATCAGACTTTGAAGATTATTTTTCAATGCCGTTCCCGGTAAAACTTGATAAAAGAAGCTAAGGCACAGTTCAAGAAAGCCGGAAAAATTTTTTAGCACAACACTATTGCAAAAGAGTGCAATAGTGTTGTGCTGCTTAAAGATATTAAAAAATTCGAAAATCAACCGATATTGAGAGCAGGGCTATTTTTTTTCGATAAGGTCAACGGCATTGTCATGCTCAGTAGCATAAGTTGCAGAAATATGACTATAGTTTTTTCTTAAGGCATTTTGAAATCTCCCCTCAGCCTCATACCTCGCATCTTTTAAACGTTGCGTATATTCTTTGGTCATTTTTACTAAACGCTGAGATCCCCTGAAGATACCGGCTCCATATTCAAAATATTCTCTGAACCCGGGAGGTGACAAGGTGTTGAGAGCGC
>JAGBXB010000026.1 GCA_017629515.1 Lentisphaeria bacterium
ATGACCTCTTTCATGGTAACTATGGCAAAAGTTTTGAGACCATATTTATCACTGATCTCATTCAATGCACTCTTTTCCCCCTGGCCCAGTTCAATACGGTCAACACTCTCAACAAGCCCCAGAATCTTGAGATCCCCCTGGGCGCGGAGGATGGGGAGGGTTTCTTCAATGGAAGTTCCGGCAGTTGTCACATCTTCAATAATGACGACTTTATCTCCGCTGCCCACAGGGCCGCCCAGAAGGATCCCTTTATCCCCATGATCTTTGATTTCCTTTCTGTTGGAGCAGTAACGGATATCTGCACCGTATTTTTCAGAAAGGGCGATACTTGTTGTAACGGAAAGGGGAATCCCTTTATAGGCAGGGCCGAAAAGCACATCAAAATCCAGTCCGAAAGCAGACTGGATGGCCTGGGCATAATATTCGCCGAGTTTCCGCAGCTGGGAGCCTGTGCGGTAGAATCCGGTATTGACGAAAAAAGGAGTTTTGCGGCCGCTTTTGGTCACAAAGTCACCGAATTTCAATACCTGACAATCGATCATGAATTCAATAAAATCTTTTTTGTACTGTTCCATTTTTATTTCCTTATTTTAAAAGTTGACGTTTTCTACTGAAAATATATCACCATAAAATATTTTTTCAACTTTACAGAATAAAAAAATCCCCTGCATCCATAAGGAAACAGGGGAAAAAATACAAAATAAACTTATGCCGCAGGAAAAAAACTTGCGGCAGAAAGATTATTTGTCAAATGCGTGTCCGGCAGAACCCAGAACATTGATACATTTGTGTTTGTAAAGCTCTTTGAGAGCGTCACGGGCAGGACCCAGATATTTGCGGGGGTCGAATTCAGCGGGCTTTTCAGCAAAGACTTTGCGGATGGCACCGGTCATGGCAAGACGGCCGTCGGAGTCGATGTTGATTTTGCAGACAGCACTCTTGGCAGCTTCACGGAGCTGATCTTCGCCGATACCGATAGCATCTTTGAGTTTGCCACCGAAGGAGTTGATCTGGGCAACAATGTCCTGGGGAACGGAGGAAGAACCGTGGAGAACGATGGGGAATCCGGGGATCTTCTGTTCGATTTCAGCAAGGATGTCCAGGCGGATCTTGGGATTGGTGCCCGGTTTGAATTTGTATGCACCGTGGGAGGTACCGATGGAGATAGCAAGAGAATCCACGCTGGTTCCGGCAAGGAATGCCTGTACTTCTTCAGGACGGGTGTAGGTGTGTTCTTCAGCCTGAACATCATCTTCCACACCGGCGAGAACGCCGAGTTCCCCTTCAACGGTCACATCGAACTGATGAGCAAAGTCAACAACTTTCTTGGTTTCTGCGATGTTTTCAGCAAAAGGTTTGGAGGAACCGTCGATCATCACAGAGGAGAAACCGAATTCGATACAGCTTTTGCAGGTTTCAAAGGAGTCACCGTGGTCGAGATGCAGACAGATGGGAATAACTTTGTCGCCGCCGCCGATTTCACGGGCATATTCCACAGCACCCTGTGCAAGATAGCGCAGAAGGGTCTGGTTGGCATAGGAACGGGCACCTTTGGAGACCTGGAGGATAACCGGAGATTCGGTTTCCACGCAAGCCTGGATGATGGCCTGGAGCTGTTCCATGTTGTTGAAGTTGAATGCGGGGATTGCATAGTTGCCTTTCATGGCTTTTGCAAACATGTCTCTTGTGTTTACGAGACCCAGATCTTTGTAGTTGATCATTTCTGTTCCTTTGGTTATGGGTGAATGATTGAAAAAAACAAAATCTTTCCGCTTTTAAAATAACTAAAAAAGAAAAAATTTCAAGTCCGGAAAGGATTTTTTTGTTACTTTTGCAGAAAATGGGGGTGTATGGAGGGCGTTTCAAAGGTCTCCAAAAGTTTGAAAAGGTATTTCTCTGATCTGCAAAAGCAACTCATTCCTCTTCCAGATCTTTGAAATAGAGTACTTCCGGAATGGTTCTGTTGAATCCGATCCTCTCGTATGCTTTTCTTGCGGGAGCGTGGGCTTCATCCAATCCGGTATGCACCATGGCTGTTTTCATCCCCTCTCTGCGGAAATAATCCAGTACGAAACTGTACATCTCCTGTCCCACGCCCTTTTCCCCTGCCAGCGGATCGGAGGCATTATTGTTTATGGTTCCCAGTTTTCTTTCGTAGTCCAGACGGAACATGATAAATCCCACGATCCTGCCGTTTCTTTCGCAGATATACAGCCATTGGGGATTATTCCGTGCCATATCGGTCAACTGGGCAGTTTTACTGTTTCTTGCATCAGGAATCCAGCAATCCAGATTTTTTTTGCCGATTTGTTCTTCAAAACCGGCAAAGATCCCGGCATAAGCCCTTTTGGCAATAGCGCAAATGGTTTCCAGATCTTCTTCTTTGAACGGGCGTATCATAAATTCTCCTTTGTTTTTACATTCGGCCTGTAAAGTAAAAATAGCATTTTTCCAGTATTTTTCAAGAAAATTGTCTGATTTTCCTTGAAAAAGAAAAAAAAGCATTTACAGTAGAAGAAATGATAAAAAGGAGTGTAAAATGTTGAATAGAAAATTATTAAGTGGTTTGATCCTTATCAGTATCTTTGTTTGCTCTTTTCTTTATGCCGGTGCATCTTCCTTTCTGCCCGGGCCGGATAAAAACTGGTATATCAATCTGGAAGATGCAATGAAGAAGGCAAAGAAAGAAAATAAAAAGATTTATGTACTTTCCACCGGTTCTGATTGGTGCGGATGGTGTATACGGTTGAAAAATGATGTGTTCAGTCAGAAAGAGTTCAAATCTTTTGCAAGAAAAAACCTTGTGCTTGTATATCTGGATTCACCCCGTAGAAAACCCATGCCGGCGGAACAGAGACAGTATAACAATGAAACCAAACGCAAACTGGGGTTTGGCGGAGGAGTGCCCTCTGCAAAAATCCTTGATGCCGATGGGAAAGTGATCACGAATATCGGCGGATACAGAAAACTTCCTGCTTATATGGCAGCACTCAAACAATATGGTACTGCTTCCGGGGAAAGAAATGCAGATAAAGAAGATAATGAAGATAAAGAAAAGGAACTTCTTCCCTCCAATACTGCCGGAAGAAACACTGCAAATACAGAGGAAGCCGGAAATTCCGTAAATATAAACATTCTTGCATGGGGAACAAGTCCGGACGCAGTGGATAATTCCTATTCTTTCCGGCCTGTACGGTTAAGTTGCGGTGAGAAACTCTATTTCAAACTTTCTTCCGGTGCGCTTTCCTCCGGAAGCCGGATCAAAGTACGGGCAGGGAGACTTTCCGGAGTATCTCTCCCCTTTTCCGGCAAAGGGGAAATTCTTGTTTTTCTTCATTCCCGCCGGGTGGTCAAATGTACGAAATTGGAATTTTACCATATTGCCTCTGACGGAACGGAAAAACTTGTAAAGTCTTTGCCCTGTGACATTCAGTGGGAGCGGTAAAACGCTTTTTTGTAAATGTAAACAGCCTTTTTGCCCCAAAGGGTCATTCTTTGCGGCAGAATGAAACTTTTGTAATCTTTTTCCTGCCGGATAATTCCGCAATGTTCTTGAAATATTTCTTGAATATTTTTTCAGGCGGGATATATTATTAGAGGCAATTTCAAAAGTAAAATCCATACAGGTATAAAAATGATTCTTTTCTACAAAATAATTTTTCCCATTGTCTTTATCTTTTTCCTCCCCTCTCTTATTTGGAAACTTATCCGCAGACCGGGGAAAAAAGAAAATTATATGGAACGGTTCGGTATTTATTCTTCTGAAAGAAAAAAGGTCCTTGAAAGTATGAAGGGATGTACCTGGATCCATGCTGTAAGTGTGGGGGAGACCAATGTGGCTCTTTCTTTCCTGAAAAATTATATGCAGGAAAATCCCTCGGAAAAAATCATTTTATCCACTACCACGACGACCGGCCAGGAGATCGCTTACAATAAAGTTCCCCGGGGCGTGGAAGTATTCTTTACTCCCATTGATTTTCTGCCCTTTGTGCGGAAATTCCTCCGCCTTGCCCAGCCAGCGAAACTTATCATCTTTGAAACGGAATTGTGGCCCAATATGATCCTGGAAACTGTGAAAAGCGGCGGGGAAGTATATCTTGTCAATGCCCGGCTTTCCGACCGTTCCATCAAAGGATACCGGAAACTGGCGTCTTTCTTTGTGCCGCTTCTTTCTGCCTTCAAGGTCATCTGTGCCCAGACGGAACTGGATAAGGAAAGATATTTATCCATTGCCCCTTCTGCCAATGTTGTGGTAACAGGAAATATCAAATTTGATCAGAAACCTGCGGACTCCCTGCCGGAAATCGATCTGGAAACCGAATTCGGGAACCGTTCTGAAACGATCCGTGTCCTTGCGGCAAGCACTCACGCTCCGGAGGAAAAAGTTATGCTGGATGCTTTTATGAAAGTACGGGAAAAAGTTCCCTCTTTGCGTTTTATCCTTGTCCCCCGTCACGCGGAAAGAGGCAATGAATTGATGAAAATGCTTGAAGAACTGCCCTTTACTTCGTTCCGCAGATCCACCGGAAAAGCCGCAAAGCAATGTGATATCCTCCTTGCGGATACCACGGGGGAACTTGTGAAATTTTATAAAAGTTGCGACATCGTCCTTATGGGCAAAACTTTTTCCGGAAACCGGGAGGGGCAGAATATTATTGAGCCTGCCCATCTGGGCAAAGCCATTATCAGCGGGCCGGAAATGATCAATTTCCGTCAGGCTTTTGATTCTCTGAAAGAAAACAATGGTGTATATTGCCTGCAAAAGGATGAAGAACTTTCCAACGCTCTTTTTGAGCTTGTTTCCGATGAAAATTTGCGGCTTGCTTACGGGAAAAACGCTTCTGCCGCCGTTGGAAAACACAGCGGCGCACTTTTGAGAACAGTCCAGGAACTTAAAAAAGTTTCCGGAAAATAAGACAGAGGCTTTTGCGTTATATATAAAATTTTTGTGACGCATCCTTTTCTGCGCAATTTGCGTGATAGGGGGATGGGAGAGAAGCGTACTCATTCCGGATTTTTGCAATTTTTCCGGAAACGGCAGAAAAGGTAATTTTCTTTTTCTTCCGTACAGGGGAAAAAGCTGATCTGCGGATCCTGCAGATATTTTACCATTTCTTCCGCCCGGGAAAAGATAAGTTCTTTTTCCTCCGCAGTTGGATAAGTAACTTCTTCTGTAAGGATGTTTTCCTTTTCTGAATAATGCAGAAATACCTTTTTCCCTTTGTGACCGGGGTATTTGCTTTCCGTATATAAGGCGAAAAGTGCATCGGAAGAGGAAGAAAAACTTTCCTTATATTCTTCAAAAAAGGAAACCGCAAAACGGTAGAGACAGCCGCCGGAAAGTGCATACAAAGAAGGTGGAAGAAAAATGGTCAGACCATCCAGAATGAAAGAAGGAAAATTTTCTCCGTAACGCCATGCGGGAGCGGGGAGCAGAGCAAGAACGCGGAAGAAGGAGCTTTGGAAAAATTGCGGCAGAAAATTACGCAGAATATCCTTGCAGTTTTCTATCAGCTCTTCTCCGTTTTCAAATTTTCCCGTCCTGTAATACAGATCAAAGAATGCAAGGTGCCGCGGGTCGGTGTCCATTCCTCCGTTCCGCAGGAAATGATGGGCATGAAAGATGATCGCAGACGCACGGAATCTTATGGCATCACGCAGAATGGAAAGGCGTTTATCTTCTTTTTCCTCTTCCCGGATAAGGGGGAGACTTTCTCTTATGGAGGAAGTAAGAATATTGGAAAGAAAGGCGGGAAAAGAAACAAGGTATTTTTGCGTATATATTTCCTGACAGAAATCTTTTGTATATTCATTCCAGCCGCCCTGTGCGGCAATGTAATGGAAAAACCATGCTCTTTTGCAGAAACGGAAAAGAGAATATCTGCTGGCGGAATAAGAAAAGTTTCCTGTATAGGATCTTTTCTCTTCTTCCGGCAGAAATGTGCTTTGTAAAAGAAAACGGTCAAAATCCGGTTTTTTCATCGTTTGTGTGATGGAAAGTTTTCAATATCCGGCTGGCAGATAATAAAGCACGCCTTTTTTCAGCCGGACGCCATTTTCCATAGTTTCTGCGCCCGGCAGGGCAAGAGAGAATCCGGCAGTTTTTCCGGTAAGTATGGTACAGAATCTGCCGAAATCAAATTTATTTTCATAACGGAAAACCTGATATTCTTTCAGCTTTGCTGCTTCTGCCGCTGTTTTTACGGCATCTTCAAAGTAGCCGAGTTTATCTACAAGTTTCAGAGCAAAAGCCTGTTTGCCGTCAAAGATCCTGCCGTCTCCGATGATGGTATTTTTCACCTTTTCCGCAGGGATATTCCGGGCGGCGGCAACGATATTGACAAATCCCTCATAGGCATTGTTTACAAGAGTCTGGACAAGAATGGTTTCTTCGGCAGTTCTTTCCCTGGCGCCATTGAGCATGTCTTTCATCTTTCCTGAAGTATAAACTTCCGGTTTGAGCCCGATCTTATCAAAAAGTCCTTTATAGTTCCATGTGGAAATAATCACTCCGATACTTCCTGTAAGGGTATATTTATTTGCCACGATGGGGGAACAGCCTGCGGCAATATAATAGCCGCCGCTGGCGCAAAGAGTATTCATCATGGCAACAACAGGTTTCTTTTTGCGTACATCAAGGATTTTTTTCCATATTTCATCTGATGCGGTAACTTCTCCTCCGGGGGTATCCAGATCCATGATCACTGCTTTGACACTTTCATCCTCCAGTGCCTGCTGCAGCTGTTTGATGATATTGCCGGAAACTGCGCAGGTATTGAAAGAAGCATTTTCATCCCGTAAAATGATCCCTTTTACGGGAATGACTGCGATCCTTTCTGACGCAGCTCTCAACCCGGTAACATATTCTTCTGTAAATTCACTTTCCTGATCATGGGAAAGAATATTCCGGCAGTTTACTATTCCGCTGTCTCCGGAAAAGAGCCAGACGGCAAGAGAGATGAGAGAAACAAGAACAATAAGTGTAATACAGCCGCAGGTAAGACAGCCAGTAAAAATATTTTTGAAAAATCTTGTAAAAATCCCGTCTTTATGTTCTTTGATCTCTCCATAAATCTTTTTCGGTGTTTCGTTATTGAAATTCTGCATAGTTGCCCTCTCTTTTTTTTTGTTTTTCCCTGTTACTATATTCCTTTGGAAAAATGTTTTCAAGGAGGAGAATGGATTTCTTGCAGAAAAAGTTTATGAAAAACGCTTCCGGGAGTGGCTTGAAGTTTGAAAAAATATTTTTCGGGTGTAAATTATCTTGAAGAAAAATGTGCATACAGCAGAATGATATAAAGCAAGGAGGAAAAATGAGATTCTACAATACACTTGGCAGAAGATTTGAAGAGTTCAAACCTTTGAATGACGGGTATGCCGGTATGTACACATGCGGACCTACCGTATATAATTATGCCCATATCGGAAATTTCCGTGCTTATCTTTTTGAAGATCTTTTGCGCAGAAGTCTGGAATTCCACAATTACAAAGTCAAACAGGTCATGAACCTTACCGATGTGGATGACAAGACTATCCGGGATTCCAGAGCGGCAAATCTTTCCCTCAATGACTTTACAAAAAAGTATAAAGAGGCGTTCTTTGAAGATCTTGCCACATTGCGTATCGAAAAAGCGGAAGTCTATCCGGAAGCCACCACCCATATTGCGGAAATGATCGAAATGATCCGGACTCTTTTTGAAAAAGGGTACGCTTATAAATCCGAAGATGGTTCTGTCTATTTCTCCATCAATAAATTCAAAGACTATGGTCAACTTGCCAAAATCGACCGTTCCCAGCAGCGTGACGGCGTACGGATCAGTACCGATGAGTATGAAAAAGATTCTGTGGGCGACTTTGCGCTCTGGAAAGCCTGGGACGAGAAAGACGGCGATGTGAAATGGGACAGTCCCTGGGGACCGGGCAGACCCGGCTGGCATATCGAATGCAGTGCCATGAGTCAGAAATATCTGGGAAAAACCTTTGATCTGCATACCGGCGGGATCGATAATATGTTCCCCCACCATGAAGACGAGATCGCCCAGAGTGAGGCAGCCAATGAGTGCAAATTCGTAAATTACTGGCTGCATTGCGAACATCTTACTGTGGATAACAAAAAAATGAGCAAATCTCTGGGGAATTTCTATACCCTGCGGGATCTTATGGCAAAAGGTTACACAGGAGCGGAGGTCCGCTGGGCGTTGATGGGAACCCATTACCGTTCCAAACTCAACTTCAATCTTTCTCTTCTGGATCAGGCAAGAGTGAATCTGCGTTCTTTTGCTTCTCTCTTCTCCCGTCTGAAAGGTTTGGACAATGGGGATGCCGGGAAAGCGGACGCGGAAAATCTTTCCGCAAAAGCCTTGCAGGACTTTGGGGATGCACTGGGGGATGACCTGAATATTGCCGAAGCCCTTTCCGCAGTATTCAAATTGCAGAAAGCCGCCAATACCGCTCTTGCGGCAAAAGCATGGCAATTGGATGCGGGAAAAGTTGTGCTGGAAACATTCAGAAAATTCAATACGGTTCTGGGTTCTCTGGATATGGATGCGGAAGAAGAATCCATCCCCGCTGAAATCATGGAATTGGCTGAAAAACGCCAGGCGGCAAGAAAAGCAAAAGATTTTGCCATGGCGGACGCATTGCGGGATGAACTCAAAAGCAAGGGGTATGTGATCGAAGATACTCCTGCTGGAATGAAAGTCAAAAAGATCTGATAAAAAATTGGATTTACAAGCGGTTTTCCTTTTCACGGGAAAGCCGCTTTTTTTTTATTGCTGCGGGGGCGTTTCCCTGTCTGCCGGGATGGGGACGGGGAAATTCTTTTGGGAAGAAAGAACTTCAAAGGGGATATGATAGACTTCTTCCAGATTTTCTTTTGTCAGGACTTTTTCCGGCGCGCCCTCTGCAAAAATTTCCCCTTTTTTCATCAGTACAAAATTTGTGGCGTATTTTGCCGGCAGGATCAGATCATGGGAGACCATAAGGATCGTAAGAAAATGTTTTCTGCACATTTTCTGCAAAAAAAGCATCAGACTTTGTGCGTGTCCGTAATCCAGAGAGGAACAGGGCTCATCCAAAAGAAGGATCTCCGGGGATCGTACGAGACTCATTCCTATTGCCGCCCGCCGGAACTCGCCTCCGCTTAAAGAAGCACAGCGTCTTTGCGCAAGGTGGGTCAGATCCAGTTCTTCCAGAATTTCCTGTACTTTTGCCTTCTCTTTTCCAGTTGCAAAAGGAAAAAGTCCTTTTCCTGCAAGAAGGCCGGTTAAAACAAGTTCTCTTACGGTCATTTCCTCCGCTTCCGGAAGTTCCTGGGGGACAAAGCCGGGCTTTTTCCGCTTCCGGGAAAAGGAATGGATGGGAGAACCGTGAAGCAATACTTCCCCTGCCGATACAGGCAGAAAGCCGGCAAGAATACGCAAAAGCGTACTTTTTCCGCATCCATTGCTTCCTGCAAGAACGGTAAACTCTCCTTTGGGAAGAGTAAAGGAGAGATGGGAAAAAAGCTCCTCTTTTCCTGTATGGGAAAAGGAAATATCTTTTGCCGAAAGGACAGAAGAAGTATCCATATTCATAAACCCTTTCTCCCGTTTAAATTCTTTTTATACAATATCCAGAGAAAAAGCAATCCGCCGGAAAAGGAGGTGATCACTCCTGCGGGGATCTCCCGTGCCTGAAAAATATTCCGGGAAAGAAAATCGCAGAAGATGAGGAAAATCCCTCCGGCAAAAAAGGACAATGGGAAAAGTTTTCTATTGTCTGCAAAACCCCATTTGCGTAAAATATGAGGTACGATCAAGCCGACAAAGGAGATGATCCCGCTCAATGCCACACTTGCGGCTGTTAAAAGGGTGGCAAGAATAAGTAAGGCGTAACCTGTTTTTACCGGATCGACCCCTATGCCTCTTGCATAATCCTCTCCGGAGGCAAGGGCATTGGCTTTGGGGGAAAGCAGAAAGAGAAGAAAGGCAATGAGTGGGGCAAAAAAACAGCTGAAACGCAGAAGAACCGGGTCAGCGGCAGAAAGATCCCCCATGAGAAACCAGGTTATGGAACACATTTCCTGCGTTCCGGCAAAGGAGATAAGACACATGAGGATACTGGAGGAAAGAGTCCCCATGATCACGCCGGAAAGAAGGATCGTATTTTTCTCCCCCCGTCCGGTCATTCCCAGTAAAAGAACAAGGAGCACTGCAAAAAGTCCGCCGGAAGAGGCAAAAAGAGGGATGAAAAAAGTTCCTGTCACCGCCGCTCCGGTAATAAACGCCAGAGCCGTTCCCACTGCTGCTCCGCCGCTTACGCCGAGGATAAATGGTTCAGCAAGGGGATTGTGTAAAACCGCCTGATAGACACTTCCCGCAAGGGCGAGACTTCCGCCGACGAGGAAAGAAGCAAGAATCCTTGTTATCCTTGCCATTGCCAGAGGGGTGAGAGTGCCGGAGGAGTTGTCATTGAAAATTTCTTTGGTGGAAAGATCATTTATTCCCAGAAAAAAGGCACAGAAAAGGATAAGGAAAGAAAGCAAAATAAAAGAGAATAAAAAAAACAGTTCTTTATATCGTTCCTTTTTCATTTTTTTTGTTCCTTTTTCTTATTTTTCCGGTACAGACATTTTTTCCAGCATTTCCCGGTGGATCTTTTTCCCCAGAAGAAAGAATTTTCTGTCAGGATACCACAGGACAGGTACATCGTTTTCAACTGTGAAATCCCCGTAAATGGCAAGGTCTTTTCTTTCCAGGGCAACCTCCCCGTTATTCATAAATTCCACAGGACTGGAAAACCAGACCGGCTGCCAGGCATCCTTGCGGTATTCCCCTTTGAGAATGTAAAGGGGATTGCGCCAGTTGTTGTCTGTCCGGGGGACTGCCGAACCGTTGTAGCCATCATGATCGTGGATGAAAAGCACATATTCACCTTTTTTTGTTTCATACATGGGCGAAGGGCTCAATGGGTGCTTTATGCCTTCTCCGTTATCTTTATACCGCAACCTTTCCGGCTTTCTCCATGTGGCAGCATCATCTTTGGAAACGGAATACCATACATGCCCCTCCGTTGTCCGCATGACCATGAAAAGCCGTCCGTCAGGCAGTTGACAGACGGCAGGCTCTTCTGCACAGAACCGGTCTGTATAGTTCCGCAACGGAGCGGTAAGGGGGTGTTCCTGATCGGTAAGGAAGGTAAGACGGAGATCCTCCGGTTCCGGATCTTCATCAATATTATCCAGAGAGAAAAACTCACATCCGCAGGGGTGCTGCGTCCAGGATTTCGGGGCAGGGGGATAATTCAGCCAGCCTCTTGTAAAGCCCATAATGACTTTCCCTGACTGCAAACGGTATGCTTTCTGCCAGATGACCCAGTCAACGGCTTCTTCCGGATCAGAAAGATCATATTTTGTCCGGGGAAGATCCCGTACCGATTCTCTGCTCCAACTTTCTCCGCAGTCATCAGAATACAATATGGCCATTTTACCGCGCTGATGGGTGTAAAAGCCTTTTTTCCCCTGATGTTTGTTATAAAGTACATAGATCCTGCCGGATCTTGAAATGGCAGGGGACGCCCAGGACCCCATATTTTTTCCGGTCTCCGGATCAATGGGATCGGTAAGGATACATTTGGGTTCTGTCCAGTTCCTTCCCTCATCGAAACTCCATGAGATCACGGGCCGCTGGGTGAAAGTTCCTTCAAAAGCACTCATTGTCCACAATGCACACATTCTTCCGTCTTTTGCCCGGAAGATGTGGAGGTGTTCATTTCCGTGATCCTGTTTTGCTCCGTCTCCGGAGGGGGTGTATAGGATGTAATCGGGCTTTGTCCGGTGTAATTCTCTTTCCAGTAAAGATTGCTTAAAAACTTTTTTTTTACGCGTTCTGTTTTTGTTTCTTGTGAGAACAGCATGGAAAAGAGGATAATCCACCCCGTCTTTTTCCAGATGGATGGAGACTTTTTTATCCGATGCCGGCAAAGGCATCTGGAAAACACCGTTTTCATCCAGTTTTCCGTGGATGCGTTCCCCGTCACAAACGAGAATAAATTTATCTGTTACATCCATTGCTCCGTAAATAAGCAGTTCCTCCCCCCGTTCCAGTTCCATTTCCATAAAACCATTGGGGAAGACCCGGTTCCCGGCATAGCGTGCAGGCAAGTTATTGTGAAGGATACTGTGGGAAGCGTGCATATAACGGGCTATACGCCAGTCATCGGAAATACCGCCGGTAATGATCCCGTCCACACTGTATTCCAGAAAGCGTTCTTTTGCGGCACATTCTGCGGGAAATTCCGCAAGGAGTTCCTTGCAGATGGCGGAAAGAGGTTCAAGGACAAGTTCTTCAATGGTACAGCCCACTTCTTTCATCCTGTGTTCCAGACCGTTGATAAATTCCCGTTTGAGGATTTCCACTTCATGCCCTGCAAGAGAATTGAGTTTCTTTATGGAATCCTCCACCTGTTGTTGCAGAAAAGTATAGTTGCTCATCCCCTCTTCCATTGCGTCAAAATATGCGGCGATACATTTGACAAGTTCCAGTACCGCTCTTGTGACTACCGGCGCATTCTTCCACAATCTCCAACGGAAATCGGTTGCCGGGGGATTGGCTTTTTCCAGTAACGCAAGGCCTCTGTCTGCCAGAATCACTGCTTCTTCTTTTTCTGCAATAATGGCTTTTCTTCCCGGCAGGGGACGGTCTGTAAGAATAGACCATATTCCTTTGCCGTTGGCAGGAAGTGTACCTTTTTCCCCGAACAAGGCAAAAATAAAGGCGGCCTTGATATATTTCATACAGTAATTGCCGTGAAAAAGCACATGATGATCGATATAATAGGTTTTGCAAACCATTTCCCAGCCGATCTTATCCAGTTGGATGAATGTATCGCGGAATTGTTCCGGATAATGTTTTGCATACCATTCTTCCCTGATCTCTTCTGCTGTGATGGCGGGATCTTCCAACGCTCTTGCATAGGCGTAATAATTGATCTCATAAAGATCAAACATATTGTTGCCCCGTCTGTCCATACGGATCACAAAACGGTCAACATCCGCTTTCTGCCCCTCCCGGACATAGCGGACAATATTATGCACATGTTCAAAGGGCATATTTCCCTGCCCCATAAATTCCCCTACACAATCACATTCTGCGGAAAGGGTGAAAGAGGGGCTTTTTCTCAAAAAAGGATTGCAGGAAAGGAATGGATCGAAATCGTAGGGAGTGATCTTTGTTTCGATCTCAAATTCATATCTGCCCTGTAATTTTTCCGCTCCGGCAAGGATGCACTCATAGTCTTCTGCAATGGAACCGAAAGAACGCATGATAAAGCGTTTGCCCCTTTTGGTCAGTTCGGAGGCAAAAATACTGATAATGAAACTGACCACATCCACCGGAGGATATTTTTCCGTATTGGAATTATGGATGGCGGAATAATCCGCTTCGGTAAGGGTGAGAACGATCCCGTCCAGAGTGGGGACATTTTCAAATGTCTTATCCAGTTTGTAGGCAATAAGTTCTGCAAAGGTTTTTCCGGTAAGAAAAAACTCTCCGTCACTGTCCAGAAGATCCGGCAGATCTTGGAGCAGGCCCGGTGGAAGCATGACCTCCCGGTGCCAGAGATATACCTCTTTGCCGGCACTGTGGGCAATGGAAAGGATCTCATTGAGATCCCTCTGATTTTCCGCTACTTTTTTCTGATCCCATGAAGCGGCAGCTTTCGGAAATTCCTGATAGGAGATCAATCCGTCCAATCCTCCGTAAGGGGAGTGGCACTGTCCGCAGATCTCGAAACTGTCCACATGATATTCTTCCGCCTTTTTTATGAGTTTTCTCACATAGGAGGGATCAAGAGGCGTGGGGTGCATAAGGCTCCATGTAATTTCCGGCTTTTTCATTTTTTCTTCTTTCCAGTAAGTTCTTTTCCCCTGTAAAAAAATATAACAACAGAGGTGATTAAAAAAGTCAACCGAAACAAATGAAAAGAATAGAAACAAAGATATGCGAAAGGTAATTTGGTGCGGATGGGTGAGCAGCCGCTCAAAATACTCATTTTAAGTGGTGCCGTCCACAGTACAGACACTTCCAAATGCTCCTTTTGCAGATCAATGTTACTGTCTTTTCAGACTTTTGGGGACTTTTGAAATTCCCTCAATAAATAAAGTACACCTTGAAGAGGAGTTTTTCAAGGTGCAGGGGGAAGATTTTCCCCCGGGATGGTAGAACTTTGCCTATATGCAAAAAAAGAAATTTTGAATTACAGTAGAAACTGCAGGGAAGAAAGATAAAGAAAAAACCTTGAAATATTTTTACACAGGATTATATTATTTTTGTTGGTGCTTTTCATTATTCCTCCCGTGAAAAACGGTGTTTTACAGATAAAAAGAAAAAACAAAATGTTGGATACGACCTGGAAACGGAATCTTTTATTTGTCTGGATCTCTCAAATGCTTGCTATGGCAGGATTCGGGATGTGTATGCCTTTTATTCCCATTTTTATGCGGGAAGTATTGCATGTGGAGGAAAGCAGCCGCGGTTTTTTTGTTTCCGCATTCGCTTTTGCCGGCTTGACAAGTTTATGTATCGGTACTGCGTTCTGGGGAATGATTTCCGACAGGTTCGGCCGTAAACTTATGCTTTTACGGGCCAATTACGGTGCGGCAATTCTTTTCCCCCTTTTAGGGTTTGCTCCGGATGTATATTCTCTTATCGCCATCCGGTTTCTGTGTTCCTTTTTTTCCGGAACCGCCAATCCCGCAAGAACTCTTCTTGTAAGCAATACCCCGGAAGAAAAACACGGTTACGTACTGGGGATGCTTTCCACCGCCTCGACCAGCGGGAATATGGCGGGGTGCTTTTTAGGCGGGATCCTTGTGGAGTTTACCGGATATAAGTTTGTATTTTTGTGCTGCGGTTTTTTGTATGTGATAGGCGGCCTTCTTACCCAGTTTTTTGTAAAAGAGGATTTTTCTGTAAGCAGGGCAAAAAAGAAAGTACGGAAGAGTTTGACTTCTTTCCGGCAGATCGCTTCCCCGCTTGTCATCGGATTGATGAGTCTTTTTCTCATTATGGGGATGTATGGCAGGATCACCCAGCCTTTTGCCGCAATGCTTGTGGAAATGGTCAATGGACATGATAACGCAGTTTTCTGGACAGGAGTCACAAGTCTTTTTACTGCTGCCGGAGGTTTGATCTCCGGTTGTCTTTTCGGTTGGATAAGCGAAAAATTTTCCCATTTGAAAATTCTTTTATTTGCGGTGGGGGTAACGGCAGTAAGTACATTTTTCCTGCCTTTTACCGGTAATATCTATATACTTATCGTTGTCCGTTTTCTTGCGGCATTGCTGGGGGGAGGTCTGCATCCGCTTCTTTTGATGTGGCTTTCCCGTTCCACCGATGCGGAACTGAAAGGAACTTATTTCGGATGGAGCAGCAGTATTCATCAGGCAGGAGGGCTCATAAGTTCTCTTTTAAGCGGTGTTGTTGTTCTGTACGGCGGGGTAGGCGGCGTATATATTACAAGTGCTTTCCTTACTCTTCTCATGTTTCCCTTTATTTTCTATACCTTGAAAAAAGATCCCGGTAAGGCTCTGTGAGAATTTTCAGCCTTTCTTCCGCACGGACAAAAGAATAAATTTTTTGATCCCTGCTTGTAAAAACAGATGTTTTATACTATATTAAGGAAAATATTTTCAACACGATAATAAAGGAATCCGGAAAATGCTCAGCGATATTGAGATTGCCAGAAACACAGTTATGCGCCATATAAGCGGAATTGCCGCTGAACTTGGTCTGAAAGAAGACGATTACGAACTTTACGGCAAATATAAAGCCAAACTTGCCCCTGTCACTTTTCCCCGTAAAGGGAAACTTGTTCTTGTGACAGCAATGACCCCCACCAGACAGGGGGACGGGAAGACTACAATCTCCATCGGTCTTGCCGACGGATTGCGTAAAATCGGGAAAAAATCCATCCTTGCCCTCCGTGAACCCTCTCTGGGACCCGTCTTCGGTATGAAGGGCGGGGCTACCGGCGGCGGATATTCCCAGATCGTGCCTATGGAGGATATCAATTTGCATTTTACCGGCGATTTTCATGCCATAACCAGTGCCAACAACCTCCTCTGCGCCCTTATCGACAATCATTTACAGCAGGGGAACGCTCTGGGGATCGATCCCCGCAGTATCACATTCAAACGCTGTCTGGATATGAATGACCGGGCTTTGCGTGATGTGGTTATCGGTCTGGGCGGGAAATCCAACGGCGTGGTGAGAGAAGATCATTTCTGTATTACTGTGGCTTCCGAAGTAATGGCAGTATTCTGCCTTGCCACAAGTCTTGAAGAGTTGGAAGAAAAACTGGGCAATATCACCATCGGAACTTCTTACAGTAAAAAGAAAATCAAGGCCCGGGATCTGAAAGCACAGGGGGCAATGACCGTTCTTCTTAAAGAAGCATTCCGGCCCAATCTTGTGCAGACTTTGGAGGGGACTGCTGCTATCGTACACGGCGGACCTTTTGCCAATATCGCCCACGGCTGTAATTCTGTTATCGCAACGGATACGGCAATGCGCCTTGCGGATTATGTTGTTACGGAAGCAGGATTCGGCAGCGATCTGGGGGCGGAAAAATTTCTGGATATCAAATGCCGCAAGGCTGGACTTGTGCCGGATTGCGCCGTGCTTGTTGCTACGGTAAAAGCCATGAAACTGCATGGGGCAGGCGATATGAAAAGCGGGTTTGCCAATGTGAAAAAACATTATAAAAACCTGCATGATATCTTTGGACTCAATGTGGTTGTCAACCTGAATAAATTCGGCAATGATACAGAGGAGGAAGTATCCCTTTTCCGTCAGCTTTGCGCTGAAAATAATATGCCCTGTTCGGTATCTACCGGATTCGTTGACGGGGGAAAAGGGTGTGTGGAATTGGCGGAAAAAGTGGCAGAGGAAGCCGGCAAGAAGAAAGAATTGACTTTCCTTTATGATCTTGCCGATCCCATTGAAGAAAAACTCCATAAGATCGCAAAAAAGTGTTATGGAGCTGATGGCGTGGTATTATCCGCAACTGCAAGCAGAAAATTATCCAGACTTTCTCCGGAATATGCCAGTTATCCTGTTTGTGTTGCCAAAACCCAGTATTCCTTTTCCGATGATCCCGCATTATTGAATGTGCCTGCAAATTTCAAAATCAATGTAAGGGATGTGGAAATCAAGAGCGGAAGCGGTTT
Organism: Lentisphaeria bacterium; assembly: GCA_017629515.1. Taxonomy (GTDB): domain Bacteria; phylum Verrucomicrobiota; class Lentisphaeria; order Victivallales; family UBA1829; genus RGIG5327. The sequence continues at coordinate 17,210 of JAGBXB010000026.1, forward strand.
TATCGTTGTTTATCTCGGGGATATTATAAGTATGCCCGGTCTTCCGAAAGAACCCAATGCGGAGTCCATCCATCTTGTTGACGGGAAAACTGTCGGGCTTTTCTGACTTTTCAGCCAATTGCCGCAAAAGAGCATTTTTCTTTTGCTTCCGGTATTGTAAAAAGAGTAAAAACACGTACGGGGGGATGGGATTTTACTCCCCCGTGGAATGAATCTGCTTTGAAAATAATTATTTTCTATTCAGATAGCAGAGTTTCTTGCTTTTTGCCATGATTCTTTCATGCTCCTTTATTTCAGCCGGAGATAAGGTGAAACTTTCATTTTTTACACACCAATCAAGGTTCTTGTGTCCTTTATGTAAAATACGGGCAGGGGCTCTTTCTGCCTTCCAAAGCAGCCAGTATAATTTTTTTATGTGAATGACTTTTGAAAATACTTTTCTGTTATTTTGAATATTTTTCTTATGATTATGCGAATAAGTATGTGTATATTTGAATTTAATTAACTGAAAAATAACGAATAAACAGTAGATTTTAAAATAAACATGTAAATATTTTAAAATAATTTGACAATATTCTGTTTATGGTATATATTTTTTATGTTTCCAAATTATTTTTGTTCAAATCAAAAGGAAGAAGAAATGGGATTTATAACACA
>JAGBXB010000004.1 GCA_017629515.1 Lentisphaeria bacterium
AGGTGTGAAGAGCTTTTTTTGCATTCGCAAAAACAGCGTGAAGTGCGCCCTGTCGGGCGTAAGGATGAGTAGTTTTTATAATTTTTTTTGAGGTAATACAACGGAAAAACACATACTTGACAAGTTGCACTCACAAGAACTTCAATGAGAGTAAACGATTGTTTTTTCATCCTGCATCCTTTCTGTTCAAATTTATATTTTTCAAGGTGTTTCTGTAATGAGCTATCTGCTTTCTGAACAATATTATATATCATATTTTCCCTGTTTCAATATTTTGAAAGGGATTTTTGATGCAAATAAAAGACAAAGATTTTCAAAATATAGACATTTTCTGCTTGAAAATATTTTTTGACAGTTGTAATTCTCCGGCCATGAAGTATAGTAAGACGGAAAAATAATGCAAAAAACAAGGGAAAGAATATATGAAAAAAGGTTGTGCTGATACTCCTTTGATGGACGGAAAGAACGGTAAAAGAAGACACCGTTCCGGACTGAATGTTTCAGAACGCCTTGCCACGGAAAGTTTTTTCCTCGTACGGAAAACAGAGCGGAAAGGATGTTCTGAAATCGCTTATGAAAACCAGTACGAAAATGCGCTTATGCAGGCTCCCTGTTTCAATCTTTCCAGTTGCGGAAAAACTATATTCACCGGCGGGGAATTCAAATACAGAAAGTACGGTATAGCCAATAACAATATCTGGAAATTCCACTACATAACAGAGGGAACAGGGCTTTTTTTCTGCGACGGAAAAGAATATATTCTGGAAAAAGGGGATATTTTTCTTGATCCTTTTACAGAAGATTTTGTTATTTCGGTGAAACCGGGAGAAACCATGCAGAGAGTTTTTTTTGATTTTACCGGAGGGCTTGCGGAAAGTTTCTTCCTCACCCCGGAGATCACAGGGTACTCTCCTGTTATCCTTTCCCAACCGCAATCTTCTGTACTTCTGCCCTGTTTTGAAGAACTGCTGGCTTTGGGGGAAGCCAATCCGCCGGATGCCTCCTTTACGGCTTCCAAAATTATTTATTCCTTTGTGATAGATCTTGGCAGGCTCCGGAAACATGCTTCCAGGGACATCCGTTACAAACTTTATTCCATCCTTGAACCCCTTACATTCAAAAAATATGACCTTGACGCTTTGGCGGAATCCGCAGGCATGTCCCGCAGGACTCTCAACCGTTTCTTCCTTAAAAATATGGGGATGACTCCTGTGGAATATATCCGCATACAGAAAATCAATTTTGCCGCCCATGCACTGAAAACCACCGGTACATCCATTTCCGAACTTGCCCGGATGCTTGCTTACAGTTCCCAATCCTTTTTTTCCAGGGATTTCCGTCTTATTATGAAAGTCTCCCCGACGGAATACCGGCAGAAATATGGGAAATAAAAGTCAGATCAGGCTTCCATCGTTTTTCTCTGTTCATTGCAGAAAAAAGGCTGCTGCTTACCTTTTTCAAGGTTTTGCAACAGCCCTTTATATCTGATTGAAGGAATAATTTTTACAATACTTTGGAGAAGAACTCTTTTGCTCTGGGATTATCCGGATTGCGGATGACCTCATCGGGTGTACCGGAAATCACGATCTGCCCATGATCCATGAAAAAGATCCTGTCGGCTACTTCCGCCGCAAAGCCGATCTCATGGGTGACTACCGCCATGGTCATCCCCTCCCGGGCAAGTTCTTTCATAAGGGAAAGTACTTCGCCGACCATTTCCGGGTCAAGTGCGGAGGTGGGTTCATCAAAAAGCAGTACATCCGGATTCATGGCAAGCGCCCGGATAATGGCAATACGCTGTTTCTGTCCGCCGGAAAGCTGGGAGGGATAGGAATCGCGTTTGTCGAATAATCCGATCCTCTTCAAGAGCATATCCGCTTTATCCGATGCCTCTTTGGCTGTGAGGCGACCGGTTTTTACCGGGGCAAGTGTAATATTCTTGTGGATGGTCAGGTTGGGGAAAAGATTAAAGTGCTGGAACACCATTCCCACCTGCTGACGGAATTTATTGATATTGTTCTTTTTATCTGTTACATCCGTACCTTTGAAAAATATATGACCGGATGTCGGGGTTTCCAGAAGATTCAGACAGCGCAGGAATGTACTTTTGCCCGAACCGGAGGGGCCGACAATGAAAAGAACTTCCCCTTTTCTTACTTCCGCATCCACATTGTTCAGGGCTTTCACGCCTCCCTGAAACTCTTTGACCAGTCCTTTTACTTCAAAAATATTTTCATTCATTTTCTTTCAACCTTTTTTCCAGTTTGCCCATAAGTGAACTCAAAAATATGACCACGGCAAGGTAGATCAATGCTACGGCAATAAGCGGGAAGAATGCGTCGTATGTCTGACTGCGGATGATATCCCCGCCCTTTGTCAGATCCTGCAAAGCGATATATCCCGATACACTTGTTTCTTTCAGAAGAACGATAAATTCATTCCCCAGAGCCGGCAGTACATTTTTGAATGCCTGGGGTATAACGATCTCCCGCATGGTCTGGAAGTAGGAAAGTCCCAGACTTCTGCCAGCTTCCATCTGCCCCTTGTCGATGGACATGATCCCCGCACGGAAGATTTCCGCAACATAAGCACCCGAATTGATACCGAAGGCAATGACCGCAACAAGGACTTTATCTATATCCCAGCTGCCGAAGATCACAAAGTAGATGATAAGGAGCTGGACCACCACCGGAGTACCCCGGATGACGGTCAGATACATTCTGCAGAAGAAATCCGGGATCTTGTATCTGCCGGTCTGGATCGCCGTACTGCGGATGAGGGCCACCACGAAACCGATGACCAGCCCCATAAGAACGGCAAAGAAAGAGATATACAAAGTAACAAGGAAACCCCGCCACAGGTAAAGATAGCGTTTGTCCTTGATAAAGTTGAGTTCAAAAGCCTCTTTCACGCCGATCCAGAAATATTTACTGTCCTCCACCAGCAGATCTGCCGCCGTTTCCGTATTCTGTTCTTTGTACTTCCGGATGATGGAGTCCAGAAGACCGTTTGCTTTCATCTCATTGAGTACTCTGTTGAAATCCTCCAGGAGTTTGACATTCTTTTTGGAAATGGCAAAGGCATATTCCTCACTGGTGAGGGGGCGGGGGAGAAGCCGCAAACCTGTCTGCTGGGAAAGATATACTTGCGCGGGTTCCCCGTCAATGACCACTGCATCCAGTTTGCCGGAAACCAGAGCCGTTACCGCAAGGGCGCCATTGGCGAATCTCTGGGGTTCTTTGATGTTTTTGGTCACAAAAAGATCCCCGGTGGTACCGTGCTGAACACCGATGGTGTATTTTTTCAGATCTTCGGTGGTGTGGATGGGGGAATTGTCTTTTACGATAACCACCTGTTGGGCTGTTACATAGGGAACGGTGAAATTGATCTGTTTTTTCCGGTCTTCCGTTACGGTGATCCCGGATGCAGCCACGTCTGCTTTTCCGGATTGAACAGCAGTGATGACAGAATCAAAACTCATATCCTGAATTTTCAATTCATACCCCAGAGTGTCGGCAATGTGCCGGATGATGGCGGGGTCGATGCCGTCCACTTTATCTCCTGTCCTGAATTCATAGGGCGGGAAAGTGGCTTCTGTCACCATGGTGAGTTTGGGTTTGTCCGATTTCCCGCAACTGCAAAGGAGAAGTGCAGAAAGCAGGAAAATAAAGCAACTGAATCGTTTCATATCTTATTCCTTATTTTAAATAAAAACAAAAATAAGATACTCCCTGATCAGCCTTTTTTCAACCCGTAAACAGGAAAAAGGGCTGATAATAGCCGAAAAACTTGACTTTTTACCTCTTTGATGGTAAATTTATAGGGTCGTCAATAAAAGGAAAGAATAAAATGAAGATCGAACTTCACGCCCATTCAAAAGAAATTTCTTCCTGCGGAAAACTTTCTGTGGAGGAACTTGTGCCTCTTTATGCCGCTTCCGGATATGATGCTCTGGTTCTTGCCAACCATTTCAACCGGGAAACGGCAGACCGCCTGGAAAAAAGTGAAAAGAAAAATTTTGATGAACTGTATTTTGATACATACGAAAAAGCATATTCCTGCGGGAGAAAAAATGGTCTGCTTGTTTTAAATGGTTTTGAAATCAGGTTCGATGGCTCTTCCAATGATTATCTCCTTTACGGTATGGACAGGGAGACGGCAAAGGATTACAGAAGATTTTTCCCCATGAGCGCAGAAGAATTCGGCTCTTTTGCCAGAGAGAAAGGTTTCCTCTTTTATCAGGCACACCCTTTCCGTAAAGGAATGAAGATCGTGGATCCGGCGTGTCTTTTCGGTATGGAAGTGAAAAATGCACACCCCCGGCATGACAGCAGTAATGATATTGCGTTGCTCTGGGCGGAAAAATTTTCTCTGCATAAGATCGGCGGATCGGATTGCCATCAGAAACAGGATGTCGCCGGAAGCGGGATCATTACGGAAAGAAATGTGGAAAATATGGCTGACCTTGTTTCCGTTCTGAAAGAAGACGCTTATACAATTATATAAAGAAGGATAGAGATGCAGAAAGAAAAAATAAAGATCATGTTTATCTGTCACGGCAATATCTGCCGCAGTCCCATGGCGGAATTTGTGATGAAAGAACTTGTCCGGCAGGCAGGGCGGGAGGAGGATTTTGTGATCGCTTCTTCCGCAACAAGCCGGGAGGAACTGGGCAATCCCGTCTATCCTCCGGCACAGAGAGTCCTGAGAGCACACAATATCCCCTTTGAAAGAAGAGAGGCAAGGAGATTTACAGCCGGAGAATATGAAGAGTGGGATCTTTTGATTTGTATGGATAAAAATAATCTGCGGAATCTCTCCGTGATCACCCCTGACCCGGATGGAAAAGTACGGCTTCTTCTGGATTATGCCGGAAGAAAAGGCGCGGAAGTGGCAGATCCCTGGTGGACGGGAAATTTTGATGAAACCTGGCAGGATGTGCTTGACGGGTGCAGGGGACTGCTGGATGCGCTTTCCTGAAAAAAGGGAAAAAAAGGAATTTTTTTGTTACGGAAAGGAGGAAAAATATGGGTGGAAAAACAGAAAAAAATGCTTCGTTTGAAGAAAAAAACAGAAAAAAACAGAAAAAAAATGGAAAATTTTTTGCCGTTGACTTGAAAAAAATACAAATATGTTGTATAGTATTAGAACTTTTTGCAGGAATATGTCTGTGCGGAGCAGAAAATGTGTCCGCCGGAAAGATAGCCTCTGAAAAGAAAAATCTTGCGGAGATCGAACGATTGAAAGCAGAAATAACGCTGCTTCAGGAAGAAAAAAAAGTGATCCGCAGGGAGCTGCTTGAAACTCTTGATAAAAATACGATGCTGACCGGGAAATTGAAGCAAATGGAATTGAGTATTGCTTCTGTAACTGAATCATTGTCACCTGTATATGCAGGGGAGCGTGAGGAGGAACTGGTGGAGTCTCTGAGAACTGTTATGCAAAGCTCAGTAGCATTGGCGTCGGCTTCGGGATCCTTGTGTGCAGAGTTGGATAAAATGCTCATGCGCAAGGATATATCCGACTCTGTAACTGCCGCCAAGCTGCGAATTTTGATCAACAGTATATCAACAGAACTCCGTAAAATCGCCATCCTCAACACTCCTGCTGTCCCTCCCAGTGGATTTGAATCATGCAGGATCCTCAACACCGATTTCAGTTTGAATGCCGTATCTGTATCAGCCGGTTACCGTAACGGTATCCGTCATGGTATGCTTCTTTATACTCCCGATGGCAAAAATGTGATCAGGATCACCGCTGTAAGAAATTTCGTGAGTGCCGGAATCGTAAGCAGCGGGGATATCAGAAAACTCGGTATCGGAATGGAATTGAGAGTGCGTAAAGGCATTGGAAAATAATATTCGTAAGAATTTAACATAAAACAACAAACAATATTCGACACTCAATATTATCAACCGAAAGGGAAGAGAAAAAACATGGAAGTGCGGGCAATAACAAAGTATGTCCGGATATCGCCCTCCAAAGCATTGGAGATCTCCCGTCTCATTCAGGGGAAATCTGTCAATGAAGCGTTGGCGATAGTCGAAATCAGTCCGCGGAAAGCCGCTCGGCTTTTTGCCAAGACTCTCAAGAGTGCTGTGGCAAATGCAGAGGGTGAACCGAATCACTTGAACAGAAACGATCTTAAGGTGAAGCGCGCTGCCGCTGATCCCGGTCCGATGCTGAGACGCTATCGTCCGAAAGCCAGAGGTTCCGCCGGTCGTATTCACAAACGCATGAGTAACTTTACCGTTATTCTGACAGACGAAAAATAAAAGGGGCGTATTGTGGGACAGAAAGTAAATCCTATTGGGCTTAGACTTGCCCTGAACAAGAATTGGAGCTCCCGCTGGTTTGCCACCAAGGCCAACTACGGTACATGGCTCCTTGAAGACCTGAAAATCAGGAACTTTATCAAAAAGAATTACAATCAGGCCGGAATCGCCCGCATTGTGATCGAACGCGCCAGCAGCAACATCCGCGTAACGATTCTTGCAGCCCGTCCCGGACTTCTCATCGGCCGCAAAGGTGCAGATCTGGATACCATCCGCGAGGCAGTGTCCAAACTTCTGAACGGCCGTGAAGTGATCGTTGATGTGGTGGAAGTAGCTTCCCCTGACACCAACGCTCAGCTGGTTGCCGAAAACGTAGCACAGCAGCTGGAACGCCGTATCGCTTTCCGTCGTGCTATGAAGAAAGTCATCCAGACCGCAATGGAACAGGGTGCCGAAGGTATCAAGATCCAGTGTGCCGGTCGTCTCGGACTTGCTGAATTGGCAAGAACAGAACACTACAAGGAAGGGCGTACTCCCCTTCACACCTTGAAGGCTTTTATCGATTATGGTTTTGCCGAAGCCAATACAACTGCCGGCAAGATCGGTGTGAAAGTCTGGATATGTCACAAAGAATCTATGGAGGAAATGCAAAATGCCGTTAATGCCAAAAAGAGTAAAGCACAGAAAGGTGCAGCGCGGCAGTAATGCCGGGCTCTCCCAGCGGTGCAACGAACTTGATTTCGGTGATTTCGGTCTGCAGGCGATGGATCGCACGCAGCTCACCGCCAATCAGATAGAAGCCGCCCGTGTGGCGATCACCCGTGAAATGAAACGTCGCGGTAAAGTGTGGATCCGGGTATTCCCTTACAAACCCTACACCAAGAAACCTTTGGAAGTCCGTATGGGTAAAGGTAAAGGTGCTGTGGAATACTGGGTAGCCCCTGTGAAACCCGGCCGCGTACTGTTCGAGATCAGCGGATGCTCCCCCGCTGTTGCCAAGTCCGCAATGTGCCTTGCAGCAGCAAAGCTCCCCATCAAATGCAAAATGATCACACGCCCCGGCGTGGAAGCATAAGAGAGGCTGAAGATGAAAAATCAGATCAATTTCAAAGAAATGTCCGACGCCGAACTTGTAGCTCAGATTGAAGAGCTGCGCAAGGAAAAGTTCAATACCCGTGCGCAGGCAAAAGCCGGTCAGAACGAGAATCCCGTGAAAATGAGAACGATCCGCAGAAATATTGCCCGCGCTCTCACTGAACAGACTCTCCGGGCAAATGCCAAAAAAGCATAATAACCGGAAACAAAGAGGATTAAGAAATGGCAGAAGAAACAAAATGCTGCGAACGCGGTAACCGCAAAAGCAGAGTCGGGCAGGTCGTGAGCGATGTCCAGAACAAGACTGTTGTTGTTCAGGTCATCACCCGTATCCCGCACAAGAGATATAAAAAGGTCGTGAAAGTACGTAAGACCTACTATGTTCACGATGAAGAGAACCAGGCGAAAGTCGGCGATGTAGTTCGTATCGCTGAAACCAGACCTTTGAGCAAACTCAAACGCTGGCGTCTTGTTGAAATTGTCAGCCGTCCTGAATAAGGCGTTCCCAAGGAGATCATACTATGGTACAGATGCAAAGCAATATGGAAGTTGCCGACAACTCCGGTGCAAAGCGCATTACCGTGATCACTGTCCTCGGACAGAAGAAACGGGTCGCTCACATCGGTGACATTGTCACAGCGGCTGTGAAAGAAGCCATCCCCGGCGGCGGAGTGAAAAAAGGTGAAGTGGTGAAAGCTGTTATCGTGCGTACCGCTCACAAAATCAGCCGTCCCGATGGTTCCTATTTGAGATTCGACGCAAACGCCGCCGTCATTATCGACGACGAAAAGAACCCCCGCGGTACCCGTATCTTCGGCCCGGTGGCACGTGAATTGCGCGAAAAGAACTTTATGAAGATTATTTCCCTTGCGCCGGAGGTGCTCTGATGTTTTCCGAAAAATGCGCGAAAAAATATCATGTGAAAAAAGGTGACACCGTACAGGTGATCAGCGGCGAGTGGAAAAATGAAAGCGGAAAAGTTGCCGCCATCCTGAAGAAAAAGGATCGTGTGGTCATTGCTATCGAAAGCATCCCCGCTGACAAACTTTCCGCCCGTCTCGGCAAAAAGACTGTGAAGAAGTCTGCCGCCCGTCCCAAAGGCGGTATGGTGGAACGTTCCGTCTCTGTGCATGTGTCCAACGTCAAAAAGACCGCAGACGCTCCTGCGCCTGAAAAAAAAGCGGAGTAATAGATCATGCCTGATATGAAGAAAAAATATTTGGAAGAAGTCGCTCCCGCCCTGAAAGAAAAGATGGGCTACAAGAACGTCATGCAGATTCCCAAGCTGAGCAAGATCGTGCTGAGCATGGGTGTCGGTACCAAAATGGACAAAGACGCTCTTCCTGAAGCGAAAAATATCCTGACAGCCATCACCGGCCAGTGCCCTGTGGTGACCAAAGCGAAAAAGAACGTTGCAAACTTCAAACTGCGTGCAGGTATGCCCGTGGGCTTGATGGTGACTCTCCGCAGCCACATCATGTATGAGTTTCTGGACAGATTCGTCCACAACGCTCTTCCCCGTGTGAGAGACTTCCGCGGAGTTCCGAAAAAAGGTTTCGACGGTGTCGGTAACTATAATATCGGTATGCCCGATGTCTCTGTATTCACTGAAGTGGATCTTGATAAACTCAAATACCCCTTCGGTCTCAACATCACAATCGTTACCACGGCCAAAACGGATGCCGAGGCGAAAGAACTTCTTTCCCTCATGGATGTTCCGTTTGCCCGCTGACAGGAGAGTGAATCATGGCTAAGAAAAGTCTGATTGCGAAGCAGCAAGCCCCCGCGAAATTCTCTTCGAGAAGATACAACCGCTGCCAGGTCTGCGGACGCCCCAGGGCTTATATTAGAAAATTTAAACTTTGCCGCCTTTGTTTCCGGGAAATGGCCCTCAATGGTCAGATCCCCGGTGTGACCAAGGCAAGCTGGTAATCTGAAGGAGACGATAAAATGAGTATGCAGGATCCTATTTCCGATATGCTTACGCGCCTCCGCAACGGGGCTATGTCCCGTCAGAAGGAAGTCGCGATCCCCTCTTCCAAAATGAAAGCATCCATTGCTAAAGTTCTTGAAGATGAGGGCTATATTAAATCCTTCCGCGTGGAAGGCGATGTTAAGAAAACTCTTTTCATCGAAATGAAGTACCAGGGACGCCGTTCTGTTCTCGAAGGTCTCGAGAGGATCAGCAAACCTTCCCGCCGTCTTTATTGCGGCTGCAAGGACATTCCCAAGGTGAAAGACGGTCTCGGCATTGCTATTATTTCCACACCCCGGGGAATCCTCAGCGGTGCGGAAGCCGAAAAACTCAATGTGGGCGGAGAAATCCTCTGCTACGTTTGGTAAGGAAGGGTGTTACAATGTCTAGAATTGGTTTGAAACCTGTTGAGATCATTTCCGGCGTTACCGTTGCGGTCGCCGGAGACAAGGTCACTGTTGAAGGTAAACTGGGTAAACTGGAACTCACCCTCCCTGCCGGTATCAATGCTGCTGTGGAAGGTAATGAAGTGAAAGTTACCAGAGTATCTGATGAAGGGATCAACAAAGCCCTTCACGGCCTCAACCGCAGCATGATCAAAAACATGATCATCGGTGTTGCCGAAGGATACAAAAAAGAACTTCAGATCGTCGGTGTCGGTTACAAAGCAGTGCTTGCCGGCAAGAAACTTACATTGAGCCTGGGTTACTCCCACGACTGCGTTTACATGATTCCCGATGGAATCAAAGTGACAATCACTGACAGTGTGAAGATCCTTGTAGAAGGTATTGACAAACAGTTGGTCGGTGAAGTTGCTGCCCGTATCCGCAGATTCAAAAAACCTGAGCCCTACAAAGGCAAAGGTGTCAGATATTCTGACGAGAACGTGGTGATCAAGCCCGGTAAAACGAATGCTTAATTGAGAGAGGTCATCATGTATAAGACATCTAAAGATAAAAGAGTCCGCCGTCATCTCCGCCTTCGTCAGAAGGTATCCGGTACGGCTGCAAGACCCCGTCTCGCCGTCTGCTTTACCGCGAACAACATGTATGTTCAGTTCATCGACGACGTAGCGGGCAGAACCCTCGCTTCCTCCTCCACTCTTGCAAAAGAGTTCGTGGAGCTCAATCTCAAACGTAACGTCGAAGCTGCCAAAGCTCTCGGCAAACTTGCTGCGGAAAAAGCCAAAGCTGTTGGAATCACAGCTGTTGTATTCGACCGCGGCGGTCTCCAGTATCACGGCAAAGTGAAAGCTCTTTCTGAAGCAGCCCGTGAAGCCGGACTTCAATTCTAAGGAGCATGGGAAAAATTATGGCTACTGAAAAAGTAAACAGCGATGTGAAAGAAGAGGCTGTTCCCATGGAGGAACAGGCAGTCGTCGCAGCTCCCGCGTTCAAGCCCGCCAACGAAGAAGAAGGCGGACTTGGCGAAGTGGTCCTCAGCATCAACCGTTGCTCCAAAGTCGTCAAGGGCGGCCGCAATTTCAGTTTCGGCGCACTTGTGGTTGTGGGTGACCGTAATGGTAAAGTCGGTTATGGATATGGCAAAGCCAACGAAGTATCCGATGCCATCCGCAAAGGCAGTGAAGCAGCTAAAAAGAATATGATCACCGTTGCCCGCCGCGGGGATACGGTTCCCCACTCTGTGGAAGCAAAATTCCGTGGTTCCAAGATCATCATCCGTCCTGCCTCTGAAGGTACCGGTATGATCGCCGGTGGTACCATGCGTGCCGTTCTCGGTCTTGCCGGTGTGGTTGACGTGCTTACGAAGTCCCAGGGATCCAGCAATCCCATGAACGTGGTGAAAGCCACTTTCAAGGCCATTGAATCCATGAAGACCAAAGCACAGATCATGGAAAAACGCGGCAAAAACTAATTTTGAAACGAGGAAAAATCATGAAATTGCATACTTTGAAAACGACTCCCGGTTCCAGAAAAGCCAGACTGCGTGTCGGTCGCGGTGACGGTTCCGGTCAGGGCGGTACAGCCGGTCGCGGTCACAAGGGGCAGAAGTCCCGCAGCGGTGCTGCTATCCGTCTTCACTTTGAAGGCGGTCAGACTCCCTCTTTCCGCAGACTTCCTAAAGTGGGTTTCAAACGTCCCTATGTGAAGACTATCTTCAATGTAGTGAACGTTGGAATGATCGACAAGGTATTTGAAGCCGGTGAAGCTGCTGATGAGACCACAATGCGTCTCAAAGGCATTCTCGGCAAAGCCAAAGCTCCGCTGAAGATCCTTGCCAATGGTGAGATCACCAAGGCGATCAAAGTGAAAGCCAATTACTTCTCCGAGGCAGCCAAAGCCAAGATCGAACAGGCCGGCGGTTCTTGCGAAGTGGAATCCCTGTAACTGTGCAAAGGCGCAATGCGCCGGGAAAGAGGATAGATGTTTAAGGCATTTATAAATTCGTTCAAGATCAAAGAACTGAGAAACCGGATCATGTTTACTGCTCTTCTGGTGGTATTCTGCCGTATTGCAGCAAACATTCCGTGTCCCGGCATTGATACGCAAAGTCTTGCCAAATACTTCGATAAACTTACCACTGATGCTGCAGCAGGTCAATTCTTTCAGATGTTTGACCTGTTCAGCGGTGGTGCAATGCAGCATTTTGCCATTGGTGCGCTGGGGATCATGCCGTACATTTCGGCATCCATCATCATGCAGCTGCTTGTGCCTGTGATCCCCTCTCTGGAAAAACTCCAGAGAGAAGGGGATGTAGGCAGAGCGAAAATCAGCCAGTACACCCGTTATCTTACCATTGTCATCTGCCTTGTGCAGGGGGCGATGGCGGCAATTGCCATGACAAATCCCTCCCGTCTGGGGCTTCCCGCTCCCGCTGCTCCCCTTGTGGCGGATGCAGGGGCTGGATTTGTCATTATGTCCACCATTATCCTTACAGCCGGGACAATGATCCTTGTTTGGTTTGGTGAACGCATTACGGAACATGGTATCGGCAATGGTGTTTCCATTATTATTACGGTAAACATCATTGAACGTCTGCCCCAGTCTCTTGTCTCTCTCTTTGAGATGATGCAGTCCGGTTTCTCTGCCTCCGGCAGCCGTTTCCGGGAAGTGCATCTTCTGTTGCTCTTTGTGATTTTTGCTGTGGTAACAGCATTTACCATTTTGTTGACACAGGGGCAGAGAAGAGTTCCTATTCAGATGGCAAAACGTGTTGCAGGCAATAAACTCGGCGGCGGGGTAACATATATGCCGTTGAAGGTGAATTTCCCCGGTGTGATGCCTATCATCTTCGCCGGTGCTATCCTCATCCTTCCTCCGGTAGTGCTTAATTCTGTTGCTTTCCTGCGTCCCCTTGCCCCCTATTTCGGGCATGATACATATTCCTATATGTGCATTTACGGGGTGCTGATTCTTGCTTTCTCCTATTTCTGGGTGGCGAATATGTTCAATCCTGTCCAGATTGCGGACAACCTGAAAAAAGAAGGCAACTATATTCCCGGGATCCGTCCCGGCAAGCCCACTGCTGATTTCCTTGACGGCACGATGACAAGGGTGACTTTTGCCGGCGCTGTTTTCCTGACAGCATTGGCGATCTTCCCCATGCTGCTGTCCAAATGGTTGAAGATCCCCTTCCAGGTATCTTCCTTCTTTGGCGGGACAAGTCTTTTGATTATCGTGGGGGTCACCATTGATACTTTGAGTCAGATGGAATCCCACCTTGCCATGAGAAATTATGATGGTTTTCTCAATCGCGGTCGTCTGAAAGGACGCAACGGATAAAAGAAAATCCATTCAGAGTTTTATAAAGCGGTTCGTTTGAACCGCTTTTTTTTATGCCAGGATGGTTAATTTTCGGATTATGAAATTATGGGAAATAGGGAATGAATGAGTAGAATAATGTGGTGGGAATAAAGAATTCTTAAAAATTTTGATTTTTTTTCAAAAAATGCCTTGACTTTATAAAAAATGAGAGTAAAGTAATAATTGTAATAACTCCAATATTGGAGAAGCTATAAAATAAATTGAACTTTTAACTTTAAAAAAAGAGAGGTTGAAAATGAGTAAATTTGTATGCAGTGTCTGTGGTTATGTCCATGAAGGAACCGAAGCCCCCGAAAGATGCCCCCAATGCAAAGCCCCCGCTTCCAAATTCAACAAAGCGGAAGAAGGCGAAATGAAATGGGCTTGCGAACATGTTGTTGCCACCTCCATCGCGGATCTGGATGCCGAAGTTGTGGAAGGTCTGCGCGCCAACTTTAACGGCGAATGCTGTGAAGTGGGTATGTATCTTGCCATGAGCCGTCAGGCGGAAAGAGAAGGTTATCCGGAAATTGCCGAAGCCTACAAACGTTATGCTTTTGAAGAAGCCGAACATGCCGCAAAATTTGCTGAACTGCTTGGTGAAGTGCTTGTTCCCTGCACCAAGACCAATTTGCAGATGCGTACTGAAGCCGAAGGCGGTGCATGTGCCGGTAAACTTGCTCTTGCCAAACGCGCCAAAGAACTCAATTATGACGCTATTCACGATACCGTCCATGAAATGGCAAAAGATGAAGCCCGTCACGGTGCAGGTTTTGCAGGACTTCTGAAACGTTATTTCAAATAAGATTTTCTGTGACACTCCGACTGTGCCGGTTTCCGGCACAGTTTTTTACTTTCAACGCAAGGAGGATAAAATGAATGAAAATAGTGCTGTACTATTACGGGGTTACGGAATAAGTCCTTCCCCTCAACGTCTGGCTGTTTACAACTATTTGCTGGAAAATCGCACTCATCCTTCTGCGGAAACAATTTACCATGATCTTAAAAAGATCCTTCCCACCATTTCTTTGACCACCGTATATAATACCCTTAAACTCCTTGCAGAAAAACACGCTTTGCAGGAGGTGATCATTGAGGATAGAGAGTTGCGTTTTGACGGGGATATAAGTAAACACGCCCACTTTAAATGTCTCAAATGCGGGGAAGTTTTTGATCTTTTCCCCGAAAAAGGCAATGATGTGGCAAGCAATATTCCCCCGCTTCCGGAGGGATTTATTCTCTCCCAGCTGCATGTTTGCGTCAAGGGATACTGCAAAGATTGCGGAAACAGAGAATAATTCTCAATTACCTGTTTGCGGAGCAATAATTTCCTCTATCGCCGCAAAATCATTTTTTTCTGCTGCATAGCGGATCATTTCTGCAAAAATACATTCCTTTTCCGTATGGATGCATCTGCCATCCACCTGCACATTTCCGCATGGCCCGTTTGCCATTTTTTTAGGACACCTTTCCGGACATACAAAGGAAGTCAGGGGGAGGCGGCAGGAGGGGCAACTGCGGCAGCCGGCAAGAAGTTTTTTTGTGAAAAGCCGTTCGGAAGCGGGAAAAATATGAGCGTTACCGCAGAGTTTTTCCAATAATTCGATGCGAAGGGAAGTAAAAAGTGTCTGTTCCGGAAATTCCACACTGGCGATTTCCGGAAGTTCCGCTGTATATAATTTTTTCAAAAGATCATTGAACGCATAGAATTGATAGGGATAGGGAGCCATATTCAATCTGCCGTAATATTCATTATAGGCTTCCAGATATTCTTCAAAACAACTGAATTCTTCCAATGCTTCTTCGATCCTGCGTAATAAAATTTCCGCCTGCGCCGCCGTGGATACATGGGAAAGGATGATCCCGCTGCAACCGAGAAACCTTGCTCCTGCGGCATGGATCTGCAACCGGCGCAGCTGGGCGGCTTCAAACTGGGCGGAGGAGTGCATTGCCTCCTGCCGGAGCATGACTTGCAGATCCGGAGATAATCTCACTCCGGGAACTTTTCCCGCACAGATTTCTTCCGCATAATCCGGTGTAAGCATCATAAATCCCCCCAGAAGCGGGATAGTCAGTCCTCTGCGGAAAAGGGAACAGCGCAATTCTTGAAGTTTTTTTAAGTCCCAACCGTAATTACTGATGGCAAAGGTGGCGCCGCAAAGGGCTTTTTTCATAAATTTGGAGGTCTGGGCAAGGGAGGAACAGACGGTGTACTGGTAAGGATTTACCACGGTTCCCAGATGAAGATTTTTTCCCCGGTCTTTATTCAATGCCTGTAAAGAAAGGATGCTTTCTGTAAAAAAGGTCTTCCTACCGTTAAGATCCCGCAAAGTATCCTCTTTTCTGGATCTGCCGGAAACAGGGACGATATTGCGGAATCCCTCATTGAGAGCATGACCTGCGGCATGCCGGATCTCATCAAGCGAACGGTTTCTGCCGGAAAGAAAAAGGATGTGTCTGTCCTTTTCCTGCTGGCAGATGGTGGAGGCATACTCCACAACATCCATGGCATCCGGATAACTCCATCTGTCTGTAAATGCCAGAGAAGCAAAAACCTTTGTCCTTGCGGAAACGGTATATTCCATTTCCGAACCTATTTCAAAGGCATCTTCCGCTTTTGTATTTCCGGGAGGGGAGTGCATTTCGATCAGTACGGTAAAATTCCCGTTATCCAGATGTTCTTTGAAACGGTTGCCTTCCACACCGTTGAAGTTGAGTTCCAGTTGTATGCCCCGGGGTGTTTTCATGCTTTTCATTTTCTGTCTGCCCTGTTTTATTTACTGCCGTTGCCCGGAAATGGCGATATCCTCTTTAAGCGCATTTTTATCCAGAAATTCTGTAATGAGAGATTCCAGTTCTTCCGGCGCATCCTCCTGAATATATCTTCCGGCATCCGCAAGAGTATGGATCTCTGCATTGGGGATATATTTATGCCACAAATGCAAGGCGTTTTTATTGTAAAGCCAGTCTTTCATCGCCCAGATGATCCTTACGGGTTTTGTACGGAACATCCACAGCCCCGCTTCAATGGCAAGGATCGCCTGTACCGCTTCCGCCTCCGGAACAGAGGGTATACTTTCCACAAACCGCAGAAGCGGATATTTGCCCTCTTTGCCTTCCAGGGGGATCTTGTATGCCCTTTTCACTTCCGCGGAAAGTTTATTGCCTCCGGACTCCATGGCTTTCAGATATACGGTAAGGAACGGCCCGATAACGGGCAGACGGCACATTGCCAGGCGCAGGGGAATGGTATAATGGGAAAAGGCGATACTGTTCATCATCACAAGGGAAGAGATCATATTGGGGTGCAAAACTGCGTATCCCATGGCGATTGTGCCGCCCCAGCCGTGACCGACGATGTTGATCCGGGTCAAAGCAAGATTCTGGATGAATTCTTCCAGAAGAAAGATGTAACTGTTGAGCATGTAATCAAAATCTTCCGGTTTATCCGAAAGCCCGAATCCGGGAAGATCCGGTACGATGACCCTGTATTTTTTGGAGAGAGTTTCTATAAGTCGCCTGTAAGAAAAACTCCACTGTGGACAGGCGTGAAAAAGCATGACAACTTCCCCTTCTCCCTCATCCACATAGTGTATATGCCAGGAATCCACCCGCATATAATTGCGTTTGAAAGGGAAAACTCTCTGTAAGAAAGCCTCATCTGTTTCCTGCTGCCGGATCTCTTTATTCATGGTCAGTCCCTGTTCTCATATACGCATTTTCCGCCGATAACAGTCCTCTTTACGGTAAGGTGATCCGGGGCAAGGATGGCAAGATCCGCATCAAACCCCTCTGCGATCCTGCCTTTTCTTTCTCCCAGATTGAGGATCTTTGCCGGATTGGCGGAAAGGATGGTGGTGGCTTCTTCTTTTGTAAAGGAAAATCTCTTTGTAAGATTGAGAAATGCTCTGTTCATGGTAAGCGAGGCTCCCACGATCGCACCGTTTTCTTCCAGTCTGCCCACATCGCCATCCCTGATGACATATTTTCTTCCGTCGATAAGGAATCTGCCTTCGGGGAGGCCTGCCCCCTGTAAAGAATCGGTTATGCCGATGATCCTTCCCGCTCCGGCGGCTTTGTGCACCAGATGGATCAACGGTTCGGGAACATGCAGACCATCCAGAATAAGTTCGATCATTACCCTGTCATCAATAAGGATCATATCTGTCAAAGCCACCTGCCGCACCCCTCCTGCCCAGACGGGGATATCGTAGGCATCAAAAAAGTGACACACCTGGGAGATCCCCGCATCCACCATTTCCGGGAATTTTTCCGGGGGACATTCGCTATGCCCCAGAGATACTGCAATATCGTGCTTTTTCAGGAATTGTATCATTTCCCTGCTTCCGGGAAGTTCCGGTGCTATTGTAACGATACGGATATTCCCTGGGGCTGCCTGCAGCATTTTTTCCGCTTCTTCCATTGTGGGCAGCCGCAGCATATCCTCCCTCATTCCGCCGCGGAAACGGTAGGAGAGCCAGGGCCCTTCCAGATGTGCGCCTGCAATATAGCATTTGCCGTCATCCTGTCCTGTCTCCATGATCTCATGGATTTTTCTCAACCATGTAAGGGTATCTTCTTCCGGCATGGAGGAAAAAGTGGGGGCAATGGTGGTGATCCCTTTGGTAATGGCATATCGTCTTATTCCGTCAAGACTGTCGGGCATCTGGGCATCAAAGTTGCCCATGCCGTGAAAATGTGTTTCGATGAATCCGGCAAGGATCAGATCTTTTCCCTCTCTGTATTCATCCAGAAATGTTATTGCGGCAATTTTATTTCCATGGCACTCTATCGTGCCGTAAAAACTTTTTTCATTTGTAATGATGTTGCCTTCAAGAATCATTTTTCCCTCCCTTGTTAATATATTCTGTCAAGCCTTTGATACTGATGGATAAGAACAGGTTCACTGCCATGCAGTCCGAAACGGCGGATATTGTATTGCAGATCCAGTTCGTTGCCTGTGATAAAGTAAATATTGTATCCTTCCTTGTGCCGTTCCAGAAGTTCCTTTTCCCAGAAGCCGCCGAAAACATCCGTTCTGACCGTTTCCGGAGGAAGTCCCATGACCATCACCTGAAAAGCATTGGCGGGGGCATCGGAATGAAATGTGGAGTATACATAAAGTTTTTCCCCGTCCTGTATGCGTTTCTGTATCTCCTGCAGGATCACAGGCGGAGTGAATGTGTGACGCAGATGGTAGGGCATGGTCAGATCATCATCCCTGCCGCTTATAAAGAGAAAATCACTTACTTTGGGGGCGTGGTGCAAAAGAAGGATCGTAACAGAAATTTGCAGGAAAACAGGGAGAAATTTCATCCATTTATTTTTTTCGCTTCTCAAATACATGGCAAAACCATAGGATACCACTATTGCCCAAATTGGGAAAAGCGGGAAAAAGACTCTGGGAAAAGCGGCGTTTTTGAATACAAAAAATGCAGGTGTGGGAACAAGGAATATAAGAAAACAGATAATGACATTCCAGCGTAAGGAGGGATATTTTTTCATCAACCTTATTCCGCCGAGAATGGCAAAGGGGATGATGGCGGCAAGGATCACAAAAAAGGAGTAATACAGATTATGTGCTGCCGCCGCCGGACTTGTCCAGCCTTCCCCCCTGTCCATATTGGCAAAAAATTTCCTTGCAATGGGAAAATAGAAGAGGAAGAGTGCGGCAAAAGGGGTGACGGCAAGGAAGAAAAGTTGTTTCATACGCCGTGTTTTACGGAAAAAGAGGGCGGGAAGAAAAAAGCCCACGCCGGCACCCAGAGCCGCAAGGTTTGCCGGAATAGTCCCCACACAGAGGATACACCAGAAAAAGTAATGTACCGCCGTAAAAAATGAGGGCTTTTTCACAAATTTTTCCATGGCGATAAAGGCGGCTGTGCAGAAAAGAAAGGAAAACATATATCCCCGGATACTTGTGGCAAAAAGGATGAAAGTAGTATTGAGACACAAGGCAAAGGCAACAAGAAGTCCGGCAAAAGAGGTTTTGCGGATAAAATAACTGCAAAGAAGCCATACTGCCGCCGCCGAAGCAAAAAGGGAGACAAAACGGTAGAGAAAATAGGGCCGGGCGCCGGAGGATTCTATGAAAAGCACCCAGAGTTTCTGGGCAAGGGTGTAGATGATGTGGTTATTGGGAATATTGTAAGACCAGTAGATGCGGGAAAGAGGCAGTGGATGCACAAAAACTTCCATCGTAAGCACTTCATCAAACCACAACGCCCGGAAGAGGTAAGGAAGGGCTGCAAAAAGCATACCGGAAAAAAGGATCAGGAAAAAGAGAAATCTTTTCCGGTAGAGGAAATTTCCGGAAAAGAGGGAGGAAAAAATATTTGTATTGCCGGGTGTTTGCTGTTCCATATATGATCCTTTGTTTACGGAAGAAGTTTCTGCATGGGAGAGGGGACCCACAGGAGTTCAGTTGCCAGAAAATCCCGGAAAAGTCTTACATTTTTGTACCGGTTATGGATGACCATAAGTTTCCGGGGGGCAAAAAGGAAGATATACGGGGCGTCATCATAAATGATTCTGTGAAACTCACGGTAAAGACGGGTTCTTTCCTCATTGTCAAAGCAGAGGCGGATCTTTTCAATAAGAAGATCCGCTTCTTTATTCACATAGGTACAATGGTTGCTGGAAGCAGGAATGGATGCCAGAGAGGAGTGCCACAACTGGAAAGGATCGGGTTTGAGTGTTCCTGACCATCCTAACGCACAGGCATCGAATTCTTTGTTTTCCAGTCTTTTGACCAGTACGCTCCATTCTATTCCCAGAAGATCCATCTTTACTCCTGCTTTTGCCATATCTTCCTTGATAACAGGAAGCATTTTCCGGTAGAGCGTGGCACTGCCGGGGAAGATGACGGTAAAGGAGAGTTTTTTGCCGTCTTTTTCCCGTATACCGTCGCCGTCGGAATCTTTCCAGCCCTGTTCTTCCAGCATTTTTATTGCTTTGGGAATATCAAAAGCGTAGGGGGCAAGCGCAGGATCACAGGCGGAGGATTGAGGGGCAAAAGGCCCGGTAACATGATCTGCAAGAGAGTAATAAATATCTTCCAGAAGTTTTTTACGGTTCACAAGGTGACTTAATGCCTGCCGGATCTTTTTATCCCGGAACAGGGGATTTTTCTGATTGAAGCCGATATAATTATAGGCAAAGGCACTTGCCTGCATTTTTTTCAGACTTCCCTTTTCAGAAAATTCCTTTGTATTTGTCCTGTTGATCCATTGATCGGGCGTAAGCTGATCCATATCCAGATCACCGGAAAGAAGTGCCTGCAACCTTGTGTTGGGATGCTGGATGATGTCAAAGGCGATCCATTGGAGAGAGGGCATGATCCCCAGATCTTTTCCGTAATAATTTTCAAACCGTTTCAACACGATCCTTCGGCCTTTTTCCCATTTGTGGAATGTATAAGCGCCGCAGCCGATCGCCATGCGGTTCCTTATATGGTCGTCATTGAATCTTTTGCCGGAAAAAGGTCCGCTGTAAGCGTGATAAAGATGCCGGGGCAGGGGGGAAAGGGATAAAGTAATATCTTCGGAAAGAAAATAGGGCTTGTTCCATATTACATCAAACTCATAATCATCAAATACTTCGATCCCCGCCAGATCTGCAAGATAGGAACGCAGCGGTACAGCATCCACCTCTTTATTTTTCACCACATCCACATAGAATTTGAAATCATGGGCTGTTACCGGTACTTTTTCCCATTTTTTTCCGGTGACAGGATCGGTGAAATCATGCCACAATATCCCTTTACGCAGCTTGATGCGCCATCTTTTGTTTTCTTTATCCGCTTTCCAGGAAATTGCCATTTTAGGACGGTATTTCCCATTTCCCGCATCCTGAAAATCCCGCTGTGCAAGGGTATCGGTAAGATATGACCAGACTTGGGAAACATAGGCATCGTTGTTTATAAGCATATTCATATTGCCTGTATCTGCGCCGAATGCACTTATCAATCTCCCGCCGGAAACAGCGGCAGGGTCAAAATATTTCTGATTGGCAACCATTGTTTCTTCCGGGGGGGAAATACGATTTCTTCCCGCTTCTTCAGGAATATTTTTATGGATGAATACTGTTTTTGTGCCGGAAGTATGATTTTTCTGCAATTCTTCCACCGCGAAGCGCAAATGATCCAATGCCTGGATAAGAAGAACTGCAACGGCAATAAAAAGAATACCGAGAATGGTGACAATGATATTTAAATATGTATTTTTTCCCATGAAAAGATTATTCCTGTCATAAAAAAACTGTTTTTTTTGCTTTTTTCCTATAATTATACCACATCCCCGCTTGAAAAACAAGCCATTTCGCCGTAAAGTTTAAGGAAATAATTTTATTTCTGCAGTTTTTCCTGTTTTGGAACGGGAAAGAGGGGAAAAAATGTTAATATCGCAAAACAAAGGAACAAAATGAAAAAAGTACAGTTTGAAACAATTATGGGTTCGATCACACTTGAACTGGATGATAAAAATGCTCCTGTGACAGTAGGTAACTTTCTGGAATATGTGAAAAGCGGTCACTATGTGAATACCATTTTCCACCGGGTGATCCCCTCTTTCATGATCCAGGGCGGCGGCTTTACTCCGGATATGACCCAGAAAGCTGCCAGAGGTCCCATCAAAAATGAAGCAGGCAACGGTCTTTCCAACAAAAGAGGTACGATCGCCATGGCCCGTACTTCCGTCGTGGACAGTGCCACATGCCAGTTTTTCATCAATACTGTGGATAATGATTTTCTGGATCACACTTCCGATACTCCCTCCGGATTCGGTTATTGCGTTTTCGGAAAAGTCGTAGAGGGAATGGATGTAGTGGATAAAATTGAAAAATGCCCCACCACTTCCTGCGGCATGCACGATGATGTGCCTGTGGAACCTGTGATCATCATCCGTGCAGCGGAGATCACAGAAGAAAATGCCTGAAAAGGATGAAGAAAAAGGCTTGTTTGCATGAAGAAAAAGGTCATCCCCACTCTGGGGGATATTACATATTGTGTACGGCTTCCCAACGGACTTGCCGCCTATATCATCCCGAAAAAGGCGTCTCCGGTAGTGTCCATACAGGCGTATGTACGCACCGGCAGTATCCATGAAGAAGAATTTCTGGGCTGCGGGCTTTCCCATTTCCTTGAACATATGCTTTTTATGGGGTCTTCCCGTTATCCGGGGAATGCCGCTTCCGATAAAGTAACATTTCTCGGAGGGTATTTCAACGCCTGTACCAGTAAGGAATATACTTCCTACATTACTTTCCTGCCCTCAAAATATGTAGCGGAGGGATTGGATATCCTTGATGATATGCTGCGCAATCCCCTGTTCCCAGCCGATAAATTTGAGTCGGAAAAAAATGTGATATTGCGGGAAAGTGCCATGTATGACGATTCTCCGGAAAGCCGTCTGGACGATCTGTTTGCGGAATCTCTGTTCAGTATCCATCCGGCAAGATTTCCTATTATCGGTTATCAGGAAAAGATCCGCAGCGTCACAAGGGATATGATGTGTGCCTACTATCAGAAAAGATACTCTCCCCACAGATGTTTTTATGTAATTGTGGGCGATGTGGATGTTTTTGAAGTGGAAAAGATCTTTACGGAAAAATGTTCCTCCTGGGCAATGGGCGATCTGCGGGAGCCGTATATCCCTGCGGAAAAAAGTATCGGCGCATTCAGTATGAAAAACCATCCCTTTGCCGATCCGCAGACAAGATTGGCGGCAGGGTGGCATATTCCGGATGCCAATATGCCCGATTATACCGCCGCAAGGGGATTTTTCAACCTCCTTGTGCAAAGTGACAACTCCCGGCTGGATAAACGCCTGGTCATGGAAAAGGAACTGGCTTTTGATGTGTATGGAAGTGTGGACGGAAATACGGGATTTGCCAATGCAAGTATATTTGCCACCTGTCCTTACGGTAAAAAGGATCTTCTGATACAGGAACTTTATTCGGTGACCGAATCTTTCGCCGCCAACGGGCCTACGGAAAAGGAACTTGATGGCGCTCTTACACGGATGAGAGCTGCCCATTGCCGTACATTCCTTACTGCGGAAAATATTGCCGCGGTTGCCGGAGGTGCGATTTTGTGTACCGGAGGCGTGGAAAGTGTGGATGCTTATGCCGGAAGGTTTGAAGAACTCACTCCTGAAAGGATCATGGAGGCAGGCCGAAAGTATTTCTGCAAAGAAAATTCCGCACTTGTGGCACTTCTTCCCAAAGAAAAGTATGCTGCAAGAAAAGTCTTTGCCGGAACAAAGGAAAATAAAAAGGTCAAAAATACTCTTTTCCATACAGAAAACGGTTACAAAACAATTTTCATGGAGGATAAGGAAAGTGCCTTTATCAATTTGAGTCTGGTTCTGCCCTGCGGTTCATACTGCGGGAAAGGCAAGAGTGCCGCAGGTCACCTCCTTGCGGATCTTCTGCCCACGGGAACAGCCAAATATACGGAAGAGGATATCTGCAATCTTTTAAGCGAAAATGCCATTTCCCTGGATCTGCGTGCAGGAAATTCCGCATTGAAACTTACTCTCGTTTCTTTGCGTGAAAAATGGGACACAGCCATAAATATCCTTCACAGTATCCTGCATGAACCTCTCTATGACAAAAAGAAACTGGAACGGGAACGGCTTTCCCTTGTGGAAGAGTATAAAAGCAATCTGGTGAATCCGGAATTTCTCTCTTTTGAAACTTTTTCCGGTGAGATGGTTTCTTTCCCTCATGCTGCTATGCCGGAAGAACATTTGAAAAGTATGCAGCTTCTTACGGCAGAGGATTTGAAGGATGTTTTTGAAAATGTCTGTCTGAATCCGGAAAAAGCCGTTCTGGGACTTGCCGGAAATCTTACAGTAAAAGAGGCGGAACGCTATGCGGAGAAACTGCTCGGTACATTGAAAAAGCCCTTGCGGCCCCTGGCGGCTCTTCCGGTAAAAAAATATAAGAAAGAAGTAAGAAATATCACTCTGGAACTGGATAAAAATCAGGCGGTATTCCTTACCGGATTCCCCGGATGTGCGGCATGGGATAAAGACCGTTACGCATTGGAGATTTTGAAAGAAGCCTCCTGCAGTATGTCTTCAAAATTGTTTGATGTGGTGCGCAATCAGAACGGGCTTGCTTATTATACAGGGGTCAAACTGGCAAGTTATGCTTCCGCCGGTTCTCTCATATATTATGCAGGGACGGAAAAAGCCTCACTGGAAAAGCTTGCCGGACTTTTTGAGGAGGAGATCGCAAGAGTACGGGATAAGGGATTAAGCAGACAGGAAGTGGAAGAAGCCGTAAAATGGATCTCTTTCCGGGAAGCCGTCCGCAGACAGAATCCCGGTACGCTTATAGGAGTCATGGCACAGGAAGAATTTTTCGGCGGAACATATAATGATGCGCTCAATAAGACTTCCATTATAGAAAAGTTGACACACAAAGAAATCAACTCCACCATAAGAAAATACTTATCCTCCCCCACCCGTCTGACCCTTATTGCCGCTCCGCCCGGTACGGAAAAAGCGAAAGGAAAAAAGGGGGCGGGAAGAAAAAAATAAACTCAAAAGAAGAGAAAATAAGCATTTTTTTGCGAAAATGATTTGAGATTTTCTGAAAATATGCTACATTAATAAAACGATTTTACCGGAAAAAACATTTTTTTATAAAAAAGGAACATGAAATGGGAAACCTCAGAAAAAAACGTCGTAAAAAGATCGCACAGCACAAACGCAAAAAACTGCTGAAAGCAATGCGTCATAAGACAAAATAAGTTTTTGCTGAAAATCCGGGCAGGGAGTGTTCCCTCCCGGAGATCTTTTTTTTCTTTCAGTTTTCCCTCTTGCGGAAGTTTTCCAGCCGCAACGGCAGAAAGGGAGGAAAAATGTACCATCATTTGAAGTTGAAAGCGGCCGCCGGACTCCTGTCTTGCGGATTTTTTTTATTTTCAGAGGATATGACAAGTGATGTGGTGCCTGTGGAAAAAAGTTGCACTTTGCAGGTAAGGGAATTTGAACTGCCGCAAAAGGAAGAGGAAAAATTAAGCAAAAATATAAAATTTGCTTCCTTTTATTCCCGTTTTCTGCAGAAAAAAGAGCATAAAGCGTTGCCGGAAAAGGGGCAGGAGGAACTGCTTGATCTTCTGGCAAAAGAGCCGGACAGTGCTTTCCTTATCCTTTTTTTTGCGGGGGAATATCAATTTGCCCGTAAAGAGGATAAACAGCGTCTTGCCGGGAAACTGGAAAAGATCGCCGGAAAAAATCCGGGAAGTTTTTTCCTTGTTTCTTTCACTTCTGACATGTTGCAGGAGTTGAAAAAAAGTGAGCAAAGCCAAGCTCTTTTTGAAAAAAGCGTTCCTTTTATTTTCCGGCAGAATAAAGAAAAGAAACTTGCCGGGGTAAAAAAGGAGTTTGCTTTATATATCCTGCAGTCTCTCTGCCGGAATTATGCCGGAAAAAAAGAGTATGAAAAGATCATTCTTCTTCTGGATGAAGTATATGAAAATGATCTTTTTAAAGAAGATCTTATCCTTTTGCAGTTTGCTCTTGCCGGCAGATATTTTCTTTATCTTTCCGCTTCTGATGAAAGAAAAAACTTCATCTTTTTCTGGCAGAAAAGTTTGAAAGAGGAAGCGTGGGACGAGCTGGAAAAAACAGTTGCCCTGTACCGCAATGCCATACGGAAAAAACATGAGAAAAAGGAAAGTATTTTTCCCGGGGAACACCGGACAGCTTTCCAGATCTTTTCAAAGTTGGAAAAGTATGAAGATATGCCTTCTTCCATTCTGTTGGAAGAAATTTTTGCCCTTCCGGATAAACGCGCTTCTCTGCTTTTGCTTGCGGATGAGTTTGCTGTAAGAAAAAAGGACGGACTTTCTGCAAGAGTATGGAAAAAACTTTTGAATATGCCTTATTTCCCTGAAAATGGCACGGCATTTCTTGTTCAGTCCATCAAATTGCAAAGGGCGGGCAATTTCCACGAAGCCATACAGGCGCAGGAAAAAGCGTATATGGCGCAGCCCCGCAATAAACGGATAACCATGGATCTGGCAAGACTTTATGCTGTAAAAGGGCGGTATAAAGAGGGCTGCAAGGTGTTGGAGGCATTTTTTCCGGATGTGGATGTCCTGCATCTGGCTGCCTCCATTTCCCGGGATTGCGGTGAGACGGAACAGGCATTATCTTTGTTGTTGCAGGCGGATCTTGTGATGGATCGCGCTTCTATTGTTCCTGCGGGAAAAAAACGCAATATCCCTTTAACGGCGAAAGGGGAAGAGCTTTCCCGTTTTATCTACCGGCAGATACAGATCTCTTTATGTGCGGAAAAGTTGCAGAAATATTTTCTTGTGGAAAAACACCTGAAAAAACTTCTTGCCTCTGATCCGGGAAATGCTGTGGCGATGAATTTTCTGGGTTACCATCTTGCCTGCCGCAATAAAGATCTTCCTTTTGCGGAAAAACTGATTCATCTTGCGTTGGAAAAAGAACCGGGAAATTATGCTTATCTTGATTCCCTTGCCTGGGTGAAATTCCGGATGAAAGATTTTGCCGGAGCAAAAAAAACGATTGATCAGGCAATGGAAAAAGCCGGGAAAGATGAGGAAAATATAGATGTAGTCATTCTTGATCATGCCGGAGATATCTATTTTGCAGCGGGCAAAAAGGAACAGGCTTTGCAATACTGGAAAAAGGCACTGGAAACCTATTCTCCAGAATTGGATATAGATCATATCCTGAAAAAAATCCACGAAACAGCAAAAAGTATGGAAAAGAAAAAATGATTATTTACAATCCTTTGCCGGAAAGTTTCCGGTGTATCGGCGTACCTGCCCCCGCTTCCTGCGTGGATAAAGAAAAAATCGGGGATGGTTGCCGGATGGCTGAAAGACTGGGGGTCAAGATAAGTGTGGGGGATTTTTTCTCCGCACCCCGTGGAGAAAAATATTTTTCCAGTGATGTGCCGTACAGAATGGAAGAAATGAACAACTTTCTCCATAACGGAAAAATTGATATGATCCTTTGTGCCCGTGGCGGTTACGGATCAGCGTATCTTCTCCCCTCTCTGGATTATGAGGCTTTGAAAAATAGGAAATTCCCTCTTGCCATTGGCGGATTCAGTGATATAACTGCGTTGCATCTTGCCCTGCTTTCCAAAAATATTGCCGGAGGGATCGCCTGTCCCATGTTCGGGCATTTTGCAGATATTTGCCGGAGTGAAAAAATGGCATCCTCCATGAGAGAGACTCTTTCCGCATTTTTGAAAATGGGGGATCTTCTTATGAGTTCTCCACCTGAAAAAATACTGGAAAAACGAAAAACTCTCCGCTGGAAAAAAATCTGTTCCTGCCGTCATTCCTTTGGTGAAAATGAGCAAATTTTGCCGGTAACAGCTCCTGTCATTCCCGCCAATCTCACACTTTTGACACGGCTTTGCGGAACACCCTATCTGCCGGATTTTTCAGGGAAACTTCTTTTACTTGAAGAGGTTGGGGAACTTCCCCGGAAAGTGGATTTTTCCTTTTTGCAGCTTCTTTATGCCGGAGTTTTTCAGAAATGTGCAGGAATCCTGCTCGGACAATATACCAATTGCGGAAAACGCTCTGAATTATACAGTATTTTCCGTAGATTCGCCCGAATGAGCCAAAAGCCTTTTTATGGATTTATTCCTTTCGGCCACGGAAAAGAAACCCTTTCCCTTATCTGTAATGAACCCTGCCGGATAGAAAAAAATGGTTCTTTATATCTCTTGCGGGAGCATTGATCAATCCAGCTGCAAAACCTGATTGTATTGCAGAAGCGGTGGATATTTATCCCCTTTTTTCATTCTTCCGGGTACCGGGGAAAGGAATACGGCTTTGATCCTTTTTCCGGTGCTGCCTTTGTCCAGTATGGGAAGAAGGTCTTTTCCTGTAGAGATCCTTTTTCCGTCAAGCATCACAAGAAGATCGCCCCGTTTGATCCTGCCGGGGGTTTCCGGCAGAAGACCGCTGACAATAAGACCGTTTTTCACCGGAAGAGGCAGTTGTTCTGCCATTTCTTTTGTGATGGAGGATAAAACAAGTTTCAGGCGTTTCTGACTTCTTGTAAAAATATCTTTTTCCGAAAAATTTCTGGCTTTCAGAGTATATTCTTTTCCTCCGGAAGTGCCTATATGGAGAATGGTTTCTTTTGTAAGAGAAACAAAACTCCTGCTTAAAAGGAGAGGATCGGAAAGAGTGCTTTTATGATTTACTGTAAGGATCTTTTCCCCGGGGAGAAGTCCGGAATCTGCGGCGGGAGTTCCGGGGATGATCTCATGGATGTAGAGGATATATTTTCCGTCAGGATTTTTCCGGATACCCGGGATAAGTCCCAGGGAAAGAGAGTGAAGTCTTTCCGGGATCATCCAGGAAGCCAAAAGCTGAATGATCCTTCCTGCGGGAATGGCAAAACCGATGCCGGGGGCATTCTGATACAGGGACATATTCATACCGATCACTTCTCCTTCTATATTGATGAGCGGGCCTCCGCTGTTGCCGGGATAGACAATGGCATCCGTTTGGAGAATATCGGAAAAAAGGATCCTTCCTTCATAGGAGAAATGCCGTTTTGTCCCGCTTAAAATACCGGCACTTATGGAACTGGCAAGTCCGAAAGGATTCCCTGCGGCAATAACTGTTTCTCCGGGATAAAGGATGCCGGAAAGATCAAAGGAGATATAGGGAAAACTTTTTTTCCCGTCTTTTGTATGGAGAAGGAGAAGTGCAACATCGCTTTTTATATCTGAAGCAATGATTTTCCCCTCTCCCGTTGTCCCGTCGGAAAGCGTGACATGGATTTTTGCAGTACGGTCGATCACATGGGCGTTGGTGACAATAAGTCCGGCTGGATGAATGAGAAAGCCGCTGCCCAGAGAAAAACTTTTGGCATTTTCCTGTGTCCGCAGAAAATCATCAAAAAGCTGCTGAATGGGATCATCGCTGACAGAAAAATATCTCCGGGAAGTAAGTCTTTCTGTTCCGATATTGACTACTGCCGGAAGAGTTTTTTCTATGGCGCGCACAAGGAAAGTGCGTCTCATGTTTTCATGGGGGGAATTTGGAAAAATTTCTTCTTTTTTCTGAATATTTTTTTCTGTGCCGGAAGAGACTTTCTCTCTGTGTTCCGGGGCAGCGGCAGAGCCGGACAAAGTGGCTTTTTCTGTATTCCGGGGATCGTGAAAGCGTAAAGAAAAAAGATTTTTTCCTTTCAGACCGCCAAGAAGGTCTTTATGAAAGAAAAAAAGCGGCAGAAGAAAGAGAAGGATCGCCGCCGGATAAAGTAAAATAATTTTCTTCATAATGAAAAATCTCCATTCTTTATGATATTTTTTCAGTAAAATACCTTTTTTTAACCGAAGTTTCTGCCGGAGGCGCAAAATCCCCCTTGCAATATCGAATTAAGGACATATTGTAAATTATAATGATAAACAATAACACTTTTTGCGGAAAATTCAAATGGAAAAAAACGGGAAATATCCGGTAAGAAAAACTTCCGGAGCTATTTTTGTGAAAGAGCCTTCCAATTTTTATGAGGTCAATTTGCGTTCTCTGTGGGCTTCCCTCCCGGAAAAAAGTGTTCTTGAACTGGAAAACGGGAAAACCGCCATTGTTCTTTTTCCCGGTAACGCCAATGCCGGGGAAGGACCCGATTTCCTGGGGGCAAAGATTGTATTCGGGCGGACTCTCAAAGAGGGGGATATAGCCATCCATTGCCGGGTTTCCGACTTTATCCGCCATGGACATGTGGCTGATCCCGCCTACGATAATGTGATCCTTCAGGGCGCAAAACTTAACGACCTGAAAAGTGCCCCGCCGCGCAAAATGGAAAAAATACCTCTTTTCCTGTTGGATGAAAAAAAGATCCATGATATACGGGAAAAATATACCGTTGACTGCAGGGAAGAAAAAAAACAAATTCCTCCTGTGGAAAAAGTGGCAAAAGTTATGAAAAAGGAAAAGAGGATAGAAGAAATCAAAGGAAAAAATATACCCTGTAAAAAGTGTGAAAGACTTGTCCCCTGCCTTGCAATACTTTCCCCGGAGGAGGAAAGAAAATTCTTCCTGCAGGCGGCAAAGGAAAAAATCGAGGAAAAAGGAAAAACAGTTCTGCAAAAACTTATTTCCGCCGGTACGGAACTGTCTTTCAAGGAACTTCTTTTCCAATTTGCCGGAAGCAACCGGAATGAAAAAGCGTTTGCCGCTCTTTTTATTACTTATTCCCATTATCCGGAAGAAAAACGGAAAAAATATTTCCAAAGCATTTTATGGGGGGAATCCGGACTTCTGCCTGATCCGCTTTCCATCGGAAAAGATGATCCGGAAAGTATTCTTTATGTAAAGAAATTATGGCAGGAATTCTGGCAGAATTGTACCGGAAACAAGATGAAACCCCGATGGGATCATTCCGGAAGTCTTTATGGAAATACTCCGGAAAAGGAACTTGTGATCCTTTGCCACCTTCTGGAAAAATTTTCCTTTGCTTCCCTGGATTTTCTTGCGGAAAAATTGTGTGTTCTTGGTGCGGAAAAATTCCGGGAACACTGGATGGAAGAACTGGAAATAACGGATCCTTTCTGGGAATACCGTAATAATTTCCAGAAGAAAAAAAAGGAACAGAAAAGGATTCTATTCTCCTATTCCAGAAAGATCCTGTTTTTTGTGGATGTATTGATCCCCTCGCTTCTTGCCTATGCAAAACTGCATAAAGACCGGCATTTACTGGGGGAGATGGAGAAATTATTTCTGCTTCTGCCTGCACCGGACAATAATTCTTTTATCAGAAAAGCCTCTGTTTTCTGGTACGGAGAGGGGAAAAAGCCCTCTTCTGCCGCCGAATATACGGGATGGCTCCATATATACCAAAAATATTGCAGTAAAATGTCACACGATTGTGCCGCCTGTGTTCTGGGGGATTGAGGCGTCTGGCAACTTCCGGAAAAGAAAAAGGGATTTTTTGCCTTGTTTTGACTCTCTTTGAACTCATAACAGGTTTTTTCTGTGAAAAAATCAAAAAAAAATGGAAAAGAGATTTGAAAAAGCGATGTGATGGTGTATATTAATTGAATCATCAGGAGATGATCTTACGGGTGTATAGCTCAGTTGGTTAGAGCGTCACGTTGACATCGTGAAGGTCACTGGTTCGAATCCAGTTATACCCACCATTATTTTACATTTTTGAACCGTTGATAATAAAAAGTTGTCAACGGTTTTTTTCTTGTCCTCATTTCCCGCTCAAAACTGCACTTTTAATTTCAAATGCTCCAAAATACTTTATTTTTGACATCCGATTACGGAAAATACTGGAATTCTGCTTCGTTTTTCTGCCGCTTCTCTCCCTGAAAATGGAAAAAAGAATACAAAATATCACCATAATCATCTTTTATATCATTTTACGCAACTATTTTCCGGAAAATACCTTTGCAATGCGCCGGGATGTGTGTATAGTATCTTTAAAGAATATTTATTTTCAATTTTTTCACAAAATAAGGAAAAGAAAAATGATCAAGGCTGGTTTTTACGAATGTGATATTACCCCACCCATCGGAACAGAATGCCCCGGAGGTTTTACCAAACGGCTGATCAAAGTCATCTGCGATCCCCTGCAAGTACGTGCTGTTGTTTTTGATGACGGAGAAAAAAAGATTGCTCTTGTTGGGGTTGATACTATTTCCCCCGGACCGAAATTCCGTGCAAAAGTGGAAGAAGCATTGCCGGATTTTGAGGTCATTATGAGTTCCTCCCATACCCATTCCGGCGGAAATTTGCGCGATCCTTTCCCCAATGAAGAAAAACTGCCTCCGGATGTGCTGGACAATATGCGCAATGTCCTTACCTATCACGATGCCACATATTATAATTTCTGCCTCAAACAGATCATTACTGCCGTCACTCTTGCTGCGGAAAGGGTGGAGGAAGTGGATTTTTCTTTCGGCAGGGGCCGAGTGGAAAATCTGATTTTCAACCGCCGTATCAGTATGAAAGACGGTACAGCACTCACCCATCCCGGAAAGGGAAATCCCCAGAATGAGGATTATGCCGGGCCGGTGGATGATGAAGTGGGGGCAATGGGCATCTGGAAAAAAGGTACGGAAGAACTCCTTGGCTGCGTAATGAATTTTTCCTGTCACGCCTGTATCAATCTGGAAGGGGCCTCTTCCGACTTTCCCGGAGTGGCTGTCAGAACTGTCAAAGGGGTTTTCGGTCAGCATGTGGGGGCTGTTTACATCAATGGGGCTTCCGGCGATGTGACCCAGATCGACAATTTGAGTCTGAAAAAAGATATGGGCAAACCCATTGCCTATAAACTTGGCAGAACAGTGGGTGCGGAAGTCATCAAGATCCTTGCCAATGCCGACCGTGGAGAGTGCAATACTTTGCGTGTGCTGAAAAAAGATCTTATCCTTGACCGAAAGAAACCCGATGGGGAAAGAGTGGCAGAGGCTTATAAACACGCAACAAAAGATGATCCGGAATTTGACCGCAGTAAATATCTTGTCATGGCGGATTTCAACTATAAAGCAAGTCCCCATCCTGTGGAAACTTTGCGTGCTTTGCAGATCGGGCCTCTTGTTATCGGAAGTTCCTCCGGTGAAATGTTTGCCCAGTATGCGCTGGATTTCAAGGCGGCTTCCCATTTTCCCTTTACCTGGTACTCCCAGCTGGCAAGCGATCAGCTTGGATATGTTCCCAGTCCCGACTGCTTTAAAGAGGGCAGAGGCGGTTATGAGACAGTAAATGCAAGATTTGCTCCTGATACCGGAACAAAAGTCATTGATATCCTGAATTCTCTTGTGAAAGAGTTTACTCCTGATGAGGCGCCCCAGCCCGTTCTGGTGAAAAGAGTCACTGAAGCATGGAGTGCAAATGGAGACAGAACAAAGAAAAAATAATCTTCTTCTGTTCTGATTTCAAAAGGGGCTGTTGCAAAAGTGCAAAAAAGGTGAGCCGCAGCCCCCCCTTTTACAGATAGCCGTTGCAGAACAGGTAAAGCGATTTTCAAGTCCCTGGGGAACGAGGGAAAAAGCCACGGGGAGACGGGATACTGTAAGCACGGGTCGATTACAAAAACCAGCCCTGAAAGGGCATAAGGGGCTGAAAGCCCCGCAGGAACATAGCCCGGCGGGTAGGGACCTGTAAGGGACCGTACCCCCGGGTAAGCATACAAAACAAGAAAGGCAAGCTCTGTAAGAGCGGCAGACAGGGACTGCATTTCTTCTTCTGCCGCTCTTTCAGAGCTTGTTTTATTTAAACACATCATTTACCCGGGGCTGCGATCCTACGGCTCTTTCAGAGCCTTCTGCCCTTACAGGGCATACGGGGCTGTTGCAAAAGTGCAAAAAAGGTGAG
>JAGBXB010000027.1 GCA_017629515.1 Lentisphaeria bacterium
TGTATAAGCGGCGATATTGCCTGAATCCACCTGTCCTCTGGCACGGTTGGGAGATGGGCCTCTCACGCCGTTGATATTCATGGCAAAGTATTCCGGATGCTCTTTGCCGTATTTCTTCCACCATTTTGCATAATAGGCATCTCCGGGGCCGAAGTTCCAGTCCGAACCCCAGAAATCCCGCAGACGGCGTTTCCATAAATTCTGTTCTGCGGCATTTTTGCTTTTTCCGAAGGAACGCAGATGACGCAAGTGGAATTTGGGATACCAGTCTCCTTTGAGAACGGATATTTTAAGAGGATTCTGCTGCGGGGCAGCTATATCATTTCCGGAGGGCCATCTTACATTCAAACTGTCTTCCAGAAAATCATAGACGGCAAAGGAGGCCCCGCCATCTTTGCCACCGTAGAAATATGCTCCTTCCGGAGTGATGAGATAATGGGATTCCTGCAGAGAAAAATTCTTCTTCACTCCGGGGGGGAGAGTACCTATCCTCATCAAAAATTTCTTTCCGGCGGGTACTTTATTGCCGACGGCAAGAGTGATCTTTTCGGAGGTGATGAATTCCAGATGTCTTTTCAGATCTTCTGCGGCAGCCTTATTGCCTCTGCCATTTGTGTAGAGAATGGCTACATCGGCGGGTTTGATGACGATTTCTTCTGCGGCAAGAATAAATACTGCTGCAAAAAGCATCAGGCTCAACAATATTTTTGTTCTCATTTTTTTTCCTTTCGTTTATGAGAGTATTTCAAACGATATGGTCAATCCCGCCAGAGAGCCGCTTTGGCTTTCTGGGGGTCAGTTCCTTTCCAACTGCTTACGTGCCCGTCAAAGAAAAGCAGATTTCCTGTATTGTTATGCCGCTGACCGTAAATATAAGACCATGCACGGGCATTTTCAATGGCTTCCCACACATAGTGATCCTTGCCGGTTTCCAGATAACGGGTCTCGATAAGATAAAAGATCTGGGAACTCTTTTTGATATCCGTACCCAGTTTGAAAAATCTGCCCTGATATCCGGAATTGTAATCCCGGTTCCAGCCGTAGGAAAGGCGGGCATAGTAGTCTTCCCTCCATTTCGGAATATTGCTGCCTTGACCGGCATAAGTCTGGGCGGGACATTTGTAAATGGAAGTATGGGATTTTTTGTCACTTGCCGGATGAGTATTCCAACCGTAATTGACCATATAGGGAATACCGCCTATCCAGTTATTGGTCAGATCATTGGTCGCCCAGTTTTTGTTTTCCGAGTTGGAAGGTACATGGGGAATAAAATCCTTGAAATCATTGCTGTAAAGTGCGCTGTAATTCCCCAGGGATTTCATCTGGTTCACACAGGCTACCTTCTGTGCGGTTTCTCTTGCCTGCTTCAATGTGGGAAGAAGCATCCCTGCAAGAATGGCGATGATGGCAATAACGACCAATAGTTCGATGAGTGTGAATTTTCTTTTTTGCATAATATGCATAATATTACCTCCATTTTTGTTTTTTTTACATTTTTTGCAGCACACAATTTATTTTTTTCTCTGGAAACAGGTAAGACCCGTTTCCTGGTGACGGGTCTCAACAAAATAAAAAATCCGGGAAGTCTTGAATGTTTGATTCAACTTTTATTGATTGATGCCATTAAAAATACCGGAATTGCCGTAAGTATCGTCCGCACGCCGGTTGGGACGGAACTCTTTATGAGTGGCAACTTTTGCGCCGAATTTTTTGAAAGGACGCACAGAACCGGAAAAGGTAACCGTATTGGCACTGCGCAAACCGTCATGGAGCATATACAAGCCGTGATCGCTGAAATCCCATGACCCGCGGAAAGGAAAACCGCTGCTGTTATTGTAGTTATATATTTCATAACCGGGATTATTCTTACTCATTTTGAAAGAGGTACGGTGGTCATTGCCGCTTGTGAGATTGGCGGTATCGGCAAACATGACAACTTCATTTCCGCCTTTTTCCCGGAGCAATTCGGGGGTCTTGATGGGTCTTCCCACTCCGGATTCATAGGCTTTTGTTCCGAATGTGCCAATGGAAAGACCGTAAGTGGAGTGGTAATTGTGTCCGCCGTCATCCGGATACTCGCCTGCTACTTTCGCCTCATTGGTGGGGCAGCGGAAAATTTTTCCGTTGGGAAGATAGTTCAGTACCTGCATTGTTCCGAACCAGGTAAGTGCGTTGGTTCTTCCCGGAATAAGAGTATTTTGATGATGCCGTGCCATATTCCACTCTTTGAAGTCACTGGAATAGTACATGGCGGCAAGATGGATCTGTTTCAGATTGTTTTTACAACTGATGCCTCTTCCTTTTTCCCTTGCAGAATTCAATGCGGGCAATAACATCCCGGCAAGAATGGCGATGATGGCGATAACGACCAATAATTCGATAAGTGTAAAACTGGGGCGTCGCATAATATACATTATGTTATCTCCTTTGAGTTCAGATTTGTTCCATGATGTTTTTTTTATTTTTATCTTCTTTTTTATTTCAAGTTCAAAATTGCCGCATTTTATACAACATAATGTATATTATGCGACGTAAAAAAACTCTATAACCTGGTACAGTTGTCAATATAACACTTTGATAATCAAATTTCAAGCATACAAAGAAAAAAATGATAATTTTTGAAAGTATGCGGGGACAGAGGAAAAATATATTTCCGGAGTTCCGGTTTCCGGTTCTGCCCCTGCTGCAAACAAAAAAATCCGGAAAGAATGATCACACTCTTTCCGGAAGGATTTTCTGTGTCAAATCTCAGAATGTACTGAAAAACTTTTTCGCCTTTTCAAAGAAACTTTCCTGAACAGGTCTCGTTCCCTTGCTGTCTTTCATTACCTCTGCAAATTTCTGCAAGGCTTCTTTCTGTTCAGCATTGAGTTTTCTGGGTACTTCCACAAAAACTTTTACATACTGATCTCCCCTTCCGCCGCCGCGAAGGGAGGGCATCCCTTTACCTTTCAAAGTGAATACATCACCGCTTTGTGCGCCTGCGGGAATATCCAGTTCCGCTTTGCCGGTAACGGTGGGTACATCCACCTGTCCGCCCAGAGCAGCGGTGGTAAAGTCGATGGGGAGGTCACAGTAAATGGAAAGCCCATCCCGCTGGAATACAGAATGTTCCTTTACATGGGTCACTACAAAAAGATCCCCGTTGGAACCGCCCCGCAAACCGGGTTCCCCCTCACCGGCGACCCGCATACGGGTTCCGGTATCCACTCCGGGGGGAATATGAACAGAAACGATCCTTTCCACTTTCTGCTGCCCCTGTCCGTGACATTTTTTACAGGGTTTTTCCGCAATGACTCCCTGCCCATGACACTTGGGACACTCATTCATTACGGTAAAGAAGCCCTGGGAGACTCCCACCTGACCTCTGCCGCCGCATGTGGGACACTTTTTCCTGCTTGTTCCTGCTTCACAGCCGGTACCGTGACACTCATCACACTGGGCTTTGCGGGTGAAACGGATCTTTTTATCACAACCGAAGACCGCTTCTTCAAACTCGATCTGCAAATTGTATCTCAAATCATTGCCGTCTACAGGTGCATTGGGGTCCTGCCGGGAAAAACCGCCGCCAAAGAAGGAATCAAAAATACTGCCGCTGCCTCCACCTCCGCCGAAAACCTGACTGAAAATATCAAAGGGATTGCCGAAACCCTGACCGCCTCCGCCCATGCCGCCATTCTGAAATGCCGCTTCACCGTACTGATCGTACATCTGGCGTTTTTCCGCATTTCCCAGTACTTCATAGGCTCTGGCGATCTCTTTGAATTTGCTTTCCGCTTCCTTGTTCCCCGGATTCTTATCCGGATGATATTTCACAGCCAGTTTGCGGTAAGCCTTCTTGATCTCCCCTTCAGTGGCTGTTCTTTCCACTTCCAGGATCTGATAGTAATCCGCCATTATTCAGCACCCGTTTCCTTCTCTGCACCCAATGTCATAAGTGATGCCACACGCCGGGTGAAAAGCATGGGATCGGAAATGGGACTGCCTTCTGCAAGAAGTGCCTGATCGAAGAGCATTTCTGCAAATTCTGCCAGTTTCGGGTTTTTGGCATCTTTGGTATAAAGAGCCTGCAATGCTGTCACAAGGGGGTGATCTGCATTGAGTTCCAGTATTCTCTGCACGTCAGGGGCATTTTTATCCATGGCACGCAAAACTCTCTGCATATAAGCACTGGGATCATATTCATCACTGACCAGACAGCAGGCACTTTCCGTAAGCCGGGAACTGAAACGCACTTCTTTGACTTTACTTCCCAGACTGGTTTTGATAAAGTCCACAAGTTCCTTCTTTTCCTCGCCGGCTTTCTTTGTTTTTTCTTCCAGTTCTTTCTGGATGGATTCATCAAATTTTACGTCACCTTTGTTGACGCATTTGAGTTTTTTGCCGTCGATCTCGCCCACGGAGGGAAGCACAAATTCGTCAATGGGATCGGTCATGAAAAGCACATCATAACCCTGCTTGCGCATGATTTCCAGATGGGGACTTTTTTCCAGAGTATTTCTGCTGTCGCCGGTAAGGTAATAGAGTTCCTGCTGCAAGGCAGGCATGCTATCCCGGTACTCTTTCAGGGAGACAAGTTTGCCGTCGGCATTGTTCATTGTCTCAAAGAGCAGAAGATCTTTGATCTTGTCCCTGTTGGAAAAGTCGGTATGCAGACCTTCTTTCAGCTGTCTGCCGAATTCTTTGTAGAATGTCTCATATTTTTCCCGGTCATCCTTCATGAGTTTGGCAAGTTCGGAAAGGATGCGTTTGGTAAGGTTGCTGCTGATACGGTGGATCTGGGGATCATCCTGCAGCATTTCACGGGAAATATTCAGAGGAAGATCGGAAGAATCCACCACCCCTGCTGCAAACCGCAGATAATCCGGAAGAAGTCCGGGGCAGTTATCGGTAATAAAGACTCTCTTCACATAAAGATGCAGTTTGTTTGTCCGTCTTTCCGCCATATTGAAATCAAAGGGCGCGCGGGAGGGGAGGAAGAGAAGGGCTTTGAATTCGGAAATACCTTCCGCACTGTAAGAAATTCTTTTCAAAGGCTCATCAAAATTGCCGGAAATATGACCGTAGAAGGCTTTGTACTCTTCTTCAGTTACTTCCGATTCACTCCGCAGCCAGATGGCTTTCATGGAGTTGAGAGTACTGTCCTCCACCACATCTTTATCGTCTTTTTTGATGGTGTGGGTCATTTTTACAGGATAGGCGATATAATCGGAATATTTTTTGATGATGGAAGATATTTTCCAGTAATCCAGATACTCTTTTGCATCCTCTTTCAGGTGCAGGATGATGCGGGAACCCTGATCCTCTTTTTCCGCTTCTTCGATACTAAAAGCTTCTTTACCGTCGGAAACCCATTTCCACGCCTGACTTTCTCCGGCTTTCTTTGTAAGGATCTCCACTTTATCCGCCGCCATGAAGGCAGAATAGAAGCCTACGCCGAACTGACCGATCAATTCCGGAGTATCCGCACTTTTTTCATCTTTGTTTTTCAGAGATTCCACGAATGCTTTTGTACCGGATTTGGCAATGGTACCGATATTGGTGATGAGTTCTTCTTCATTCATTCCGATACCGTTATCGCTGATCGTAAGAACATTGTTTGCCTCATCCGCTTCAATACGGATCTCCCACTCTCTGGTGATGGCGGGGTTCTGGATGGAAGCAAATCTTGCTTTATCCACTGCGTCTGCGGCGTTGGCAACAAGTTCCCGTACAAAAATATCCTTATTGGAATAAACGGAGTGGATCATAAGATGCAGGAGTTCCTGTATCTCGGTTTTGAATTGCAGATTGTTTTTTTCAGCCATTTTTTTCTCCTTGTCCTGAAGGTGCCGTGATTATTTTTTTCCGGAGTTGGAATTTTTAAAGTCGGTGCAGTAATAACCGGAACCCTGGAAGATGATCCCTGCACCGGAACCGATCAGCCGGTGGAGTTTTTCTTTTCCGCAATAGGGGCATTTGGTAAGTTTTGCTTCTGTGATCTTCTGGAAGATCTCCATAGTCTTTTTGCAGTTCTTGCACTCGTAATCGTAAGTAGGCATATTTACTCCTGTTGATTAAGGTTTCTTTTTTACGTTTCCCTGTATAGTAAAGCAATATTTGTGCCATAAAATTGTATATATGATATAATAGCCTTATTTACAGTAAAATATAGAATTTTTATGCAATGATGTAATGGCTGTGTCGTGTCAATATGTCCCACTTTTTCAGGAAAGTGTCTCACATTTATTCTTCAAAAAGTCCCAGTTTCCGCAAATGAAGGATCCGGCAGGCAGGAAAAAAGAAAACTCTGCAAAAAAGCAGAAAAGAACACCTGACGCATCCTTTTCATTCCTGCAGAGTTTCTGTTCCGGAGATATCCCGGAATTTTTTTACTTATTTTGCAGCTTTTTTCTGCTCCAATACAGCGCGTACTGCATTGCGTTTTTCACGCAACTCTTTTCTGGGCATGGCGCTGATCAGGGCAAGTTTTTCCTGTTGTGCCTGACGGGGAATATTTTTCCCCAGTTCCCAATGGCTTACAGAGAACATATTGACCCCGACCATTTCTGCAAGTTCCGCCTGGGAAAGATGCAGTCTTTTACGCAGACGGACGATCCTTTTCCCGTTGAAACGGTTTTTCTTTTCCGGAACAAGTGTTT
Source organism: Lentisphaeria bacterium (assembly GCA_017629515.1). Taxonomy (GTDB): domain Bacteria; phylum Verrucomicrobiota; class Lentisphaeria; order Victivallales; family UBA1829; genus RGIG5327. The sequence continues at coordinate 6,642 of JAGBXB010000027.1, forward strand.
CTTTTCCGGCGGGAGCGGCAGCGGCGGCAGTTTTTTCCGCAGCAGGAGCAGCATTTTTCTTTTCGGAAGCATTGAGCGCTTTTTCCAGCTGTGCGATCTTCCGTTTCAGTTCTCCAAGTGTTTTCACAAGAGGAAGAACAGATTGTTTCACCTCTTTTTTGGCAAGACGCCTGATTTCATCCTGCAATACCTGTTTTACATCCGGCATAATATACCTCCTGTTGGTTCTATTTTTGAGGCAATGACATAAGTCCGGCAATTACCTCAAAGACTTCTGTTATTTTCTGTTCAAACAAGTTTTTCCCCTTCAAAAAGGAACCCGTTGATCAGCAGTTTTGCTATTTTTTTCCCCTCATCATTACATACGGTCACATCAAAAAGACAGGTCTTTTTCCCGCAACTGACTTCTTTTGCCTCCGCAATAAGTTTTTTCCCTGTTCCGGGGCGCATATAGGTAATGGAAGCACTCATGGCAGTAGCCCTTTTTCCGTAGGAATTGGCTCCTCCGGCAAAGGCGAAATCCGCCAGAGTGAAGATTGCACCCCCCTGTACGACTTTTGCGCCGTTGAGATGGCGTTCTTCTATATTCATTTCCGCTTTTGCGTAACCGGGGGCGATCTCCACGATCTTCCCGCCTATATAGGCAGCAAAAATGTCATTTTTATTGAGAAAATCTTTCAATAAGTCAAAATCGACTTTGTTATTTTCATTCCTTTCCATTTTTTTCATTCTTTCTTCTGATTTCTGTCGTATCTACCTTTATGATCTCCATGTATGGCGAAAGATTCTTACTGTCCTCCGGGGAAAGTTCATCATCTGTCACAAGCAGATCCACGTCGCTTCTTGAAGCAAATCTGGTAAGGGCTTTTTTCCCGAATTTACTGCTGGATGTGATGATGGCGGTATGATCTGCAATATGAATGGAGCGTTTTTCCAGATTGGATAAATTCATGTCGGAAGTGTAAAAGCCATATCCGGAAGAAGCCGCATCGCAGCCGGAAATCAGATAATCCACATGATAATCACTTAAATTGCGTTCCGCCACAGGCCCGACCAGATCCAGGGAATTGGAGCGCAATTCCCCGCCCGGCAGGATCACATGACAATGGGTTTTGAATAATGCAGATGCCACCGGAAGAGAGTTGGTAATGACCGTTACCGGCAAAGTATTGTTTCTTGCCAGAAATTTTGCAAAGGCAAGTGCTGTACTTCCCGTGCTGATGAACAGTGTTTCCAGAGGCATGATCCTTTTATACAACGCTTCCGCAAGAGCGAATTTTCTTTCAAGATCCGCTTTTTCAGCACTTTCCGGCTCATATCTTGCCGGCGGCAGGATCGCCCCGCCTCTCACCTGCACAAGAGAGCCGTTTTTTTCCAGAAATTTCAGATCCCGGCGCAATGTCATTTCCGTAACGCCGAACTGAAGGGCGGCTTCTTTTATGGAAAGCCGTCCTGCTTCAAGCATATCCAGGATTTTTTTATGTCTTGCGTGCAATTTTTTCCTCTGTGCAATATTTGAATTCTGTCTGCAATATTTCCGGATCACAACTTTTTCCTGTCTTTTCCGCAAGGAAAAAAGATAAATTGAAAAAATGTAACAGCTTGAAATATAGAATGATAAAAATATTTTTATTGACTTTGCATTATACATTTATCATTTGAACTTCCAGTATAATATAGCATGAAAGAAGATTTATACAAGTTTTTTTATTCCATTTACTGCTTCACCTCTTGAATTTGTGTTTTTCCGGATGTATTGTATTGCAACAGAAAATATCGCAGAAAAACGTTTGTCAGCATAAGGAAAAAACAGCATGAATGTCCATACTGTGACTTCTCCTGCGGAAGAGAAAAATAAAGAAAGACCGGCTTTTTTGCTTACTTCTTTCCGCTTTCTTTTTGAAAAATTGCGTCCGGAAGAACCGGGAAAAATTTCTTTGCGCTGTGAAGAGCCTTTGCAGAAGACTTTTTTGTCCCTTGTGAAAGAACTTTTATGGAAGTACAGTCAGGAAGTGCGGGAAAAAAAGGTATTGTCTTCCTGCGTAAACCCTTCTGAAATGGATTCTGCGGATGTGTGCAACGCTCTTCTGCAGACTTTTTCCGGCAGTAATTCCATGCGCAATACACTGGATGAATGTCTGTTTGCCGCACTTCTTTCCCTGATAGAACCGGAAATGGGGGAGGAGTGTGACAGAAAAAAGTTTACCGATCCTGCTTCCTACCCCGGAAAATGTATTCAACATGCCATTTATTTTGCACAGAATTTTTCTTCATTCATCTGTTTTTACGGGGAAAGATTTTCTGAAAAGGAAAAGAGCGATCCTTTTCCCGGCAGACTTTTGCCCTGCACTCCTTTCCAGACTCTTGCCCATTGTTTTTTCTGCCGTTCCACTCCCCAGGCGGTGGCCATGGAACTTTTTTCAAGGAGAAAGAAAGAAAATATTTTCCATAAAGGAAATGTATTCCGGTACAGAAACGGGGAATTTTTCCTTTCTTCCCTGCCTTCCATACGGAAAAAGGAAGATTTTTACGGGTACACGGAAAGCAAGCAGGTCATCGGTAATCATATTGCCTCTTTTGCTTCCGGAAAACACAATATCCCCCTTCTCATAAGCGGACTGCCCGGTCTGGGCAAGACTCAGATGACAATAGCCCATATCCTTTCCGATCCCCGGCTGATCCTTGTTCTTCCCTCGCCGGAAGATCTGGAAGAGGGATTGGAGAAACTTATCCGGCTTCTTGCCGCACACAAAGACCGCTCTTTTGTGATCTTTTTTGATGATATGGATGCGGGAAAACTCAACTGGTACTCTTTCCGTACTTTTGTAGGAGGCTCTTATTCTCTTCCGGAAAATCAGATGATCATTATTGCTTCCAATTACTCTTTCCCGCCCAATATCTCCAGCCGTGGAAGAACCTTTGTTTTCCCCCATTTTGACGAGATACGCTGTCAGGAGATGATAGAAGATATGCTTCTGGCAAAAGGGATGGAGAAAGTGCCGCCGGATCTGCTTTCTGTGATCGCGGCAGACTATGTGGAGGCATTCGGGCAGAAAGAGTTTGATGAATTGAGTCCCCGTACACTGGCAAGGTATATGGAATTTTTCCTTGCAGATCAATCAAAACGCAAAAGACTTCTGGAATTTTCCAAAGGGGAGATCATCACAAGACCCGATCCCCTTGTCTTCCATGAACAGAATGTGAGACTTATGCGTGCCCTTTACGGAGAAGAGGCCATTGATGAATTACGCAAAAATCTTCTTCCCCGGTAAATCAACGGAAGGAACAGAATGTATATGGAAAATATGGATGAGCCTGTAATTTTCACAGATGAATATTTTATGCGTGCCGCCCTGCGCCTTGCAGAACGGGCGGCAGAGGCAGGGGAAGTACCGGTGGGTGCGGTTGCGGTACGGAATGGCTCGATCATTGCCAAAGGTTGGAATCAGGTGGAACTTATGAAAGACGCCACCTGTCACGCAGAGATCCTTGTTCTTACCAGTGCTGCCGCCGCGCTTGGGGATTGGCGGCTGGAAGATGTGGATATATATGTGACCAAAGAACCCTGCGCCATGTGCGCGGGGGCAATGGTGAATGCAAGAGTGAGACGGGTGATTTTCGGACTTCCCGATCCCCGTTGCGGCGCATGCGGTTCTTCGGAACTTGATGTGGCAAATTTCAAAGGGATGCTGCATCACATGGAAGTAAAAAGCGGAGTATTGGAAGAAGAGTGCAGAGTTCTTATGCAGAGTTTTTTCCGCAGTGTGCGTAAAGCAAAAGGGGACAGCGGGCAGAAATGACAAAAATTCTGCAACAGCGATAATATTATACAAATCTCATATAAGGAAATTGATAAAAGTAAGAAACATGCTATATTATGGGATCATATTATAAATGGAAAGGGTTTTCCTATGGGTAAAAAAACATTTCTTGTAACAGGCGGCAGCGGTTTTCTGGGGTCTTTTCTTTGTGAAAGATTGCTGGAACTGGGTAACAGTGTGATTTGTGTGGATAATTTCTACACCGGAGCAAAACGGAATATTTTTCACTTGATGGATAATAAAAATTTTGAATTGATCCGCCATGATGTCACTTTCCCCCTGTACGTGCAGTGCGATGCCATTTTCAACCTTGCCTGTCCTGCCTCCCCCATCCATTATCAGCGTGATCCCGTCCAGACGGTAAAGACCTGTGTTCACGGGGCGATCAATATGCTGGGACTTGCCAAAAGACTGCATATTCCCATTTTGCAGGCTTCCACAAGTGAAGTATATGGAGATCCCTCTATCCATCCCCAGGAGGAATCTTACTGGGGGAATGTGAACCCTATCGGCATCCGTTCCTGTTATGATGAGGGGAAAAGATGTGCTGAAACGCTCTTTTCCTGTTACCGGATGCAGTGCGGTATGAATACAAAGATCGTGCGTATTTTCAATACCTACGGACCCCGGATGCACCCCAACGACGGCAGAGTGGTAAGCAACTTTATTTTACAGGCACTGCGTAATGAGGATATCACCATTTACGGCGATGGCTCCCAGACAAGATCTTTCTGTTACTGCACCGATCTTATTGAAGGACTTATCCGTATGATGAATACTCCTGCAGACGTTTCCGGACCCGTCAATATCGGCAATCCCGGAGAGTTTACCATAAAAGAATTGGCGGAATTGACCATTGAACTGACCAATTCCCGTTCAAAAATCATTTATCATCCCTTACCCTCTGATGATCCCAAACAGAGAAGACCGGACATCACAAAGGCCAAAGAGATCCTTTCCTGGCAGCCCACCATTCCCTTGCGGGAAGGTTTGCAGAAAACCATCAACTATTTCGACAATCTTCTCAAAGAAGATCCGGAATTCTGTAAATAAGGAAACGAAATGTCCGATTGGATCGATATTCAGAAAGATCCTGTTCACATCAAAAGAGAACGGGAAAAAGCCCGGGAACTGCGGAAAAGTTCCTGGTGGCGTTCCCTGCTGGATAAGGGGATATGCCATTACTGCGGGAAAAAATTTCTGCCGGAGGAGTTGAGCATGGATCATATCGTGCCGGTTTCCCGCGGCGGAAAAAGTACAAAGGGCAATATCGTTCCCTGTTGTAAAGAATGTAATAATAACAAAAAATATCTTACCCCTGCGGAAATGATCCTTGCAGAACTGGAAAAACAGGAAAAGAAAAATGAAAGTCCGGACTCTTTACAGTGAAAAAGATATTGCAGAAAGAGTAAAGCAGCTGGGGGAAATGATCTCCAGAGATTATCAGGGGAAAAGTCTTACCGTGATAGCCTTGCTTAACGGGGCATTGCCTTTTACGGCAGATCTGATAAGACATATAAGTATCCCTGTATATCTGGATTCTTTCGCTTCTTCCAGTTATGTGAATGATTCTTCCAGTAAGGAATTAACTGTCCGTTCCCGTCTGAAAGAACCAATAACAGGCAAACATATTCTTCTTGTGGACGATATTCTGGATACAGGGCACAGCCTTGCCGCCTGCGTGGAATATTTCCGGAAAATGGAACCGGCAAGCATCAAAACATGTGTTTTTCTGGATAAGGAACTGAATATATCCAAACCCGTGAAAGCGGATTATATCGGCTGTAAAGTGGAAAATCTTTATGTAGTGGGGTACGGATTGGATTCCCATGAATTATACCGCAATCTTCCCTTTGTGGGGGTTGTGGAAAATGATTAAAATACAGGAGAAAAAATGATTAATGTAGTGGCAGAAATGGAAATCAGAGAAAATTGCATGGAAAAACTTCTTGCGATCGTTAAAGAACTTGTCCCCATCGTCCGTGCGGAAAAAGGGTGTATCAAATATGAACCCAATTTTGCTGTGGATGATGAAGGTCATCAGAAATATTTTTATTTTGTGGAGACCTGGGAAAGTCTGGAAGATCTGAAAAATCACCTTGCTGCCCCCCACATGGATAAATGGAGAGAAGCGGTGAAGGATCTGCGTCTTTCCTCCAATGTGAAAGTTCTCACTCCCGCCGGGATCTGATCACTTTTGCGATAAAAAACAGGAATAAAAAACGCCGGAAAGAGTTGGCTCATCCGGCGTTTTTTTGTTGTCCTGTTTGGGGAAAATCAATAAAAATTGAAACTTAAAAGAGTATCTTTTCCATCTACTTTTCCGTAAACAGCACGGAACAATACTTCCATAACAAGGCGTTTTTCTTTGGTTTTCGTTTCCGGTGCAGGCGTGCGTTCAAACCGGATCACCCATAAAGAGATGTTGGCAACAGGATGTGCCATGTTGCGCAAGAATGTATAGGAAACCGGTTCTCCCAACTCTTTCATCATGGAATTTCTGGTTTTTTCAAAATCACTTTTCTTGAAATCCTGCACAAGATTTTCCGGCAGTTCTTTCAGAAAGGCTTTGGAATCATTTTCAATGAGGGCACGCACAAGTTTTTCCCCCATTTTCTTTTCCGGAACGGAAGAAACTTTTCCTTTTCTGTAAACCTGATCCAGTTCTTTATCCCGGCTCTCCGAAGAAAAATTCAAGATGGAACAGGAGGAAAGAAGAAGAGAAAAAGCCAGTCCGGATGCGGCAAGAAGTGTGAAAGAGAAAATTTTGTGCATGTTTATATCCTGTTTTTTGTGGTTTGATTTTGACCTTTTCCTGTAAGACAAAAAGGAAGAAAAAAAGTTCCTTTGCGTTTTACAAAAAGAGGTAATTAAAAAAGTCATTCAAAAAAAATACTGCCGGAGGGGGAAACCCCATCCGGCAGAAGAAGAAAAATTATTTTGCTTCTTTGTCAAGAATAAGCTGCTGATAGCCGAGAGCCTTTGTGGGGCATTTTGCCATTTCATTCACATTATTCTGGATCTTGATGATCTCATCTTTGATGGTCTTCTGTACTTTGTCGGAAACAGAAGCCTTTTCCACAGAAGCGATAAGAACATACTGGGATTTTTTCACCGTATCGGTTTCGGTGGAGAAGAGCCAGCCGAGAACAGGCAGATCTTTCAGGAAGGGGATCCCGTTCACGCCTCTGGTAACGGTGGTCTTGTTGATGCCGCCGATAACAAAATCCTTTTTGTTGCTGCCGATCTGGATCACAGCTTTATAAGAAGAATTGCTCATCCGGGGAGCTCCATCGCTTGTCCAGCCGATGATGGAGTCGGATACCATTTCGATTTTGACTTTTGCCGCAGCTCCTTTGATGCCGGCTCCCTGGGGAGCAATAGTCAGAGAGAAACTGTTTCCGCTTTTACCGGCAGCAGCAGCTGTGATTGTCTGACGCTGCCCCTGGGCTACTTTGTGGTCGATAGCAGTGCCAGCAGCATTTTGCAGATCCCGATTCTGATATTCTCTGTCGTAATACTTGTCGGGGCGGCCTTTGGGCATCTTCTCATTCTCAATCAGGTTTTTTCCCTCTTCAGGCTCAGATACTGCCACCATAGCACCGCTCTTGAGTTCCAATACAGTCTTTTTGCCGTCCGCAACAAGGACAGTACCGGAGGTGACGATTTTGGCTTTCCCGTTTGTGGTAAGGAAGTCAAGATATTTTGTGCTCCATTTGGGATTGAAGTTGTAGAAGGAAGCATTGGTGAAGCCGTTATTGGGAGTAAGTTTTCCATTTATCCACCAGTTGTTATTGAATCTTCCGCCGATGGCAAAAAGATCAAGACCGTCATTGTTTTTCCATGCCTGGAAATCCACACCGATCTTCTGATCGTTTTCCGCATATACTTCCATAAGTTTGTAGGTGACACGCACCTGATTTGTGGGTGTATCCAGTTTTTTCAGGAAGTCCTTTACAATGGCAAGATCCCAGCGGTTGACACTCAGAAGCAGAGCATTGAGGTCTTCATCCACAAGTGTACCGTTATTGTCGGGCATTTGCAGATTGTCTTTGTGTTCTGCATATTCCACTCCATCGGGAGCGGAAAGACCGATTCTGCTTTCCACAAGCATATCAAGCAGTGTGGAGGCTTTATTGTACTTGGGATAGTAGATCATTTCCACAGAGCCGGAACTGAAAGCCATTTTGGGTTTGTCAAAAGTGGCGACAAGTTCATCGAAACCGGTGTTGTTCCCGTTCTTTTTGAAGCGGTATTCTTCTGCGGAAATCAGGATCACACCTTTGCCGCCCACATAGCGGATGGCATCCACAGCAACAGGACTGCCGTCAATGGTAGTGCCTTTGACCACATGGTTGAGGATCCCGCGCATGGTGTAGGGATCGGCATGTTTGAGAACGTATGCCTTTGTGACTACGAAAGGATCGTTATTGTCACGGATGAAGTGGACTTTGTTTACGCCGTCTTTGATCTCCACATTGAGTTTGGTCTCCACTTTGGAGGCATCGTATGCACCGGTGGGTTTGTTGTTCAGTGCAGGAAGTGCCCCGGCGGGAGGATTTACTGTAACTACTTTTGCATCCTGCGCAAAGGCGGGAGCAGTAAGGAAAGCAGCGGCGGAAAGAAGTGCAAAAATTGTTTTATTCATGTTGAGTGATCCTTTCCGGTTTTACTTTGCGTTGTTTTCGGGGTGAACCAGATTGGCTTCCACAGTCACAACGATAAAGGTTTTTTCCTTGACGGTGGTCGTGGTGCCGAAGAGGTATTTGATAACAGGGATCTGGCAGAGGAAAGGAATACCGGTTGTCTGCTCAATATCCCGTTCAACAACAGATTTATAGAAAAGCTGTTCTTTACCGAAGTTCATGCTGGCAAAGCCTTTGAGGTTTGCGGAATTGACAACAGAATTACCGAAATTATCATATTCAACAGCCTGCGGTGCTTCCACTGTATAACCGAAGGAAATGTTGCCTTTGTTTTTCTGGTAGAATTTTACTGTTGCGGGAACATGACCGTCTTCAGTAACTTCTTTTGCATCGGCATCAAAGCAGATGGTAGTACCTTTTTTGATCTTGATGGAAAGTTCCGGAGGAGCCGCGTCAGCTTTGGAACCGATGCTGGAAGCATGGGTGTCCGCATCTTTCTGGATTTTACCGTAAGAAGGATCCAGAGAGAGGGTGGAGGCAACGGTATTGTTGTTGAGTACGGTTACAGTTGCTTCCGCTGCAACTTTGGCATTGCCGGACTGCTGCAAAAGACGGATGAAACTCAAATCAAAAGCGGGAGCAGTGGCAAATCCGCCGTAGGACCAGTTGAATGCACCGAAGAGAATGTCGGGATTAAGGACTTTATCCCAGACAAGTCTGCCGGAACTGTATGCGGCATTAAAGAGATTCATTCCGGGGCCGTTTTTCCATGCAAGATAATCCACACCCACATCTTTGAGAGTGCTTTCCCTTACTTCGTAATAACGGAAAGTAAGTTTTGCCTGGGGAATGGGTCTGTCCAGCATTTTCAGCCAGTCAAGAGTATATTCCATATTGTCCCATTCATCTTTCCAGTAGAGGATGCCGTTTTTGGCATAACCGGAACCGATACCGGTAGCAAGAATGTTGTTAATGGCTTCTTTCAGGAATTCAGGATCACGGTACTGGGGATAATAGACCATTCTCTGTACGCCGGTACCTTCCACACGGGATCCGTACTTGCTGTATTTGCCGGGCTGGTCAAGTTTTGTAATGATCTCATCCATGTAGGGGATGAATTTTTCACCGGTGGTCACCAGAAGATACTGGATCTTGCCGGCAGAATAATTCTGGGCGCGGACATTGGAGAGCTGGGAATAACGTTTTGCGGCGGCGGCAACAAAGGGCTGGATGTCAAGAGCTTTGACATACTTCATGGGATAGATCTTTGTTACCATTCTCACCTGGGCGTCATCCTGAACCAGACGGATGGTTCTTGTGTCATCTGCCGCTGTAAGGGGCAGAAGGACTCCTGCTGCTGCAAAAGCAAGCAATGAGCAAATAAGTTTTTTCATAAAAACTCCTGTTGATTGGTTTGGGGTTTCGTACTTCCCGGAATGGAAAGCACTTTATACATGAAAAAGAAGATCTTTCCGGATATTCCTGCCAGATACCCGTAAGTAGCCCTCCTTCCTTATTTTTTTTGTGTGGTTTACGGTGAATCAAGAATTATTATTAGTAATATATGTGCCATTAGGGAAAATGTCAAGTCTGCTGCAATTCTTTTTACTTATTTCTTTGAGGTCTTTGGCAATCCCCCTCTTTTCCCGGCACGATACCATATAATATATCACCAGTAAAATCACTTGTCAATTAGGCGTGTCTAATTTTTTTTATTTTTTGCCGGGGGAAAGGAAAAAAGGTTCTCCTTTACGGGGCTGTCCACTCCGGGAAAAAGAGAAATTTTTCCCCGGGGGTTGACAAATCTTTTCCCGCGGTGTATATTATTGGAACGGTTTTATCTTATATCAAGTATAAGTTGTATTAAATTATCCAAAAAAAATTACCAAGGAGAAAAAAATGCCGGGTAAAATCAACACACAGGACGGTAATTATGCCGCCGCGTATGTCGCTTATGCATTAAGCGAAACCGCCGCGATCTACCCCATCACACCTTCTTCCAACATGGGAGAATGGGTGGATCAGTGGGCCTCGGAAAACAAGAAAAACATCTGGGGTAAAGTCGTCGATGTTCAGGAAATGCAGTCTGAAGCAGGTGCCGCCGGTGCCGTGCACGGCTGTCTTGCCGCTGGATCTCTGACCTCCACCTACACCGCCTCACAGGGTCTTCTTCTGATGATCCCCAACATGTACAAGATCGCAGGGGAAATGCTCCCCACCGTCTTCCATGTGACTGCCCGCTCTCTTGCCTGCCAGTCTCTGGCGATCTTCGGTGACCACTCCGACGTGATGGCCTGCCGTAACACCGGTTTTGCCCTCCTTGCCGCCAACAGCGTGCAGGAAGAAATGGATATGGCTCTGGTTGCACACCTTGCCACCTACAAATCCAAAGTTCCCTTCCTCCAGTTCTTCGACGGTTTCCGTACCTCTCACGAAGTACACAAATTTGAAGAGATCCCCTATGAAGAGATCGCCAAACTTGTGGAACCCGAATACATCGAAGAATTCCGCAACCGCGCTCTCCGTCCTGAAAAACCCATCTGCAAAGTGGGTGCCCAGAATGGTGACGTGTACTTCCAGGGAAGAGAAACTGTCAACGCCTACTACACAGCCTGTCCCGCCATCGTGCAGGAAAAGATGGATGCTGTTGCCAAAATTACCGGCCGTCAGTACCACCTCTTCGACTACTTCGGAGCTGAAGATGCCACCGATGTGATCGTTTCCATGGGTTCCAGCTGCGAAGCCATCGAAGAAACCATCGAATACCTCAACAGCACCCGCGGAACCAAATACGGACTTATCAAAGTGCGTCTTTACAGACCCTTCTACACCGAAGGATTCCTTGCCGCACTTCCCAAGACTGTGAAACGCATTGCCGTTCTCGACCGCACCAAAGAACCCGGTGCCATCGGCGAACCCCTCTATATGGATGTGAAAGTTGCCATCAACGATCCCGCCATCACCATCATCGGCGGCCGTTACGGTCTCTCTTCCAAAGACTTCACCCCCTCCATGATCCTGGCTGTTTTCAAACACCTGGAAAAAGGCGGATTCCACGGCTTCACCGTGGGTATCGAAGACGACGTGACCCACACTTCTCTTTCCATCGACGAAGAGATCTTTGCTGAACCTGCCGGTGCTTCCTCCTGCATGTTCTACGGTCTCGGCGGCGACGGTACAGTGGGTGCCAACAAGACCACCATCAAGGTTATCGGTCACCTCACCAACAAAGACGCTCAGGCATACTTTGCTTATGACTCCAAAAAATCCTTTGGTCTCACCTGCTCCCACCTGCGCTTCTCCGACAGCCCCATCAAGTCCACCTATCTGTGTAACTCCGCCGACCTCATCTCCTGCTCCACCGCAGCTTACATCGGCCGTTACGATCTTCTCAAAGGCTTGAAAAA
>JAGBXB010000028.1 GCA_017629515.1 Lentisphaeria bacterium
CTCTGGAGATCGGGAAACAACAGAGAAAGGATACAATGAAACTTATCACGCATTCCGACTATAAAACATGGATCGCCAAACACAGTAAAGCATTACGGGGGAGAAGCAATAATGCCTGAACGGAAAATCAAAAATCAGGATACAGCAGCATTGAAGATCTGTGAAGATGCCAGAGCACAATTGATTCTGCATCACCCTTTTGTGGGACGCCTTGGTGTCCAGATCCCTTTTGTCCCGGTACAGGATTGCCGTATCCATACCATTGCCACAAATGGCAAAGTCATCTATATCAATCCCCGATGGGTGTGCAGTATGCCGCCTGTGACTATGAAAGGCTGGATCGCCCATACGATCTGGACTGCTGCGTTGTGCCACTCATTCCGCAGAGGGGAAATTGAACCGGGAAAATTTGATCTTGCCAGTGATCTGGAAGTATATACTTTGCTGTGTGCGGAAGAGGTTCCCATGGTACATAAGACGGATTTTTATGAGATGTTTCCCAACCATCTTCCAGTGGAAGAGATCATTGCAAAACTGCCGGATCAGCAATTTCACCGTTACAGTAATTGTGATGTACACCTTTATTCATGCGGCCCTGTTTCCATTCCGGAAAAACTGCCCGGGGAAGCGAATGAGCCTTCTATAGAAAATAAAAATTTTCCGGAAGATAAAAAAGGAAAAAGTATGGATGGTGATAATCCGGCAGAAGGGGATAATAATACGGAAAATAAGAAAAAAGGGAAAAAGTCAGCCGGAAATAAAGAAGGTAAAAAGGCTGATTGCGATCCTTCCGGAACAGAGGAGAGCCGGGACTGCGGAGAACAAATGGACGCAGATTGTGAATGTGATCCTGCCATGCAGGAAATTTGGCGGCAGAGGATCATTGAAGCCGGACAAAATTATAAAATGGTCTATGGTTCTCTCCCGGGGGAATTGACGGAACTTGTTGAATTTTTTACAAAAAGCAAGACCAACCGCATCCAGTTGTTGCGGCGGTATTTGAGTTTGTGTACGGGAGGGGAGTCCCATTGGCTGCCGCCTGCAAGTAGATTTATCTGGCACAAGCTGTATTTGCCTTCCCGCAGGGATCCCAAACTGGAAATCGTTGTTGCAGTGGATACATCCGGCTCCATTTCTGAAGAAGATTTTCAAAAGATTTTTTCCGATATTGTCAATATCGTACAAGGTTTTCCAAACTATAAAATTACCTTGATCCAGTGTGACTGTGAGATTCAGGATGTGCAGGAATTCTCCAAAGACAAGCCCTTTTGCAAGAATACTCAGATCACCCTTAAAGGCAGAGGCGGAACCAATTTCATCCCGGTATTTGAATACATCAAAGAAAAAAAGATCCAGCCGAAAGTCCTGCTTTACTATACCGATGGCTGCGGGGCTTATCCGGAAAAGAAGCCGGAATATCCGGTCATCTGGCTGCTTACGAAAAAAGTCTCTGTTCCCTGGGGAAAAAAAATCATACTGTAAAGGAAAATATATGATAGAATGGAATAATTATCAGAAGAAACTTCTCAATGGGTGTAAACTCTGCCTGGAAAAAGGGAAAGTATACCATTTTGACTTCGATATAAATGATCAAATCGGAATGGCAAAAATGATGAAGCACCTTACAGGGGAAATTGATGCTGCTCTTATATGGCAGCTTTCTTTCAGCACCCGGGCAAAGTATTTCCAGGCTTATAAATTGCTCTCATCATGTTTGACAGAGCTTTTTTCTGAAAAACAAAAGATGACCTTTGAGGCGGAAACAGCCGGAAGTGTGGAAAATTTGTTTTTTGATAAATGGCAGAGTGTGCCCAATTACCCCAAAATAAGTTATATGCTCTCCAGAGAGATGGAACTTGCCGCAGAAAATAGAGATCTTGCCAAAATCACGTTTTTTCTGGATGTCTCCGAACCCCCCCAATGGGAAAAATCACAGCTACTGGCCTATTTTGTAATAAAAAAAGATTTTGAGATGATAAGCCTTCTTGCATTATTTGATGAGCTTCCGACCTTGAGAGAACAGAGGATCTTTCCTCTTTTGTTTCATGTGGATCACCGGAAATACCCGGAACTATTCCTGCGGTTATACAAACTTGTAAAGAAGGAAAAATTTCGGAAAATAGTGAGTGTGTATCGTTGTTTACCCAACTATCTGCCATTTTTGTTTACCCAGGAGTCAGTAACTCCTGATACCGTTTTATTTAAATCCGGATCTGTAAGTATCACTTTACAGCAATATTATCTCTTCTGGCAGGAAGTATTTCCATCTGCGCAGCGTTTGCGAGGAAAAGACAAAACATTTGACATCTTGCTGGATAATATAGAAAGTCTGGCATCTGACGAATTGAAGCTGTATTTAGAGCAAAAGCCTACTGGCAAAGCAAAGAAATAAAAAAATAAAAAATTTTTTATTCATTTTATCATCAACAAGTTACAGATCAAAAACACCTGAAAACCGCCTTTTTTTGATAAGATTCTGTCTGAAATTTCACAAAAATACTGCTTATGTAGGCAGACAATGGAGTTTTTCCGGGGCAACAGCCACCTCTCGCATTGTCAGTCAACAACAGCAGAAAGGTATAGAATATGCTGGAAGAAAAAAATATTTTTGTCGGCGGCGTGGAATACACTCCGGATCGTAAAACCCTGATTCGTTTCCCGGAAGATCTGGAAATTCAGGACTACACAGTGCCGGAAGGTACAGAAAAAATCGGAATCACCGCCTTTTTCAACTGTCAACAACTGCGGTCAGTTACATTGCCGCAAAGTTTGCTTGAAATCGACAGCTGTGCATTTCAGCAGTGCAGTAATCTGCAAACACTGACCATTCCGGCAAATGTCAAAACGATCGCCCCCAACGCTTTTCTGGATTGTCCGGCAAAACTTGTTTCCGAAAGTCCGGATTTTACTGTTGACCGTTTCGGTGCTGTGGTTTGGAAAAATAAAACATTGCTTTGCATTCCAACGGAGCTGGAATATTATGAAGTTCCGGAAAATGTCATCTTCATTGGCAGCGACGCCTGTATGTTTGGCAAGTTGAAAAAAATCGTCTTGCCGGAAACCTTGCTTTCTATCGGCGACAATGCTTTTATCGGATGTGAAAATCTGCAGTTTGTTGAATTACCGCCGACATTGCTTGAAGTCGGAAGCAACGCTTTTTATATGACAGGTTGCGAAGAGGAGATGCAAGAGAAATATCCATCCTTCTTCAATTCCGATCCTGTGAAAGAATATATCGCTCAAAGTATTCGCAATGTCCGGGAAAATGGCGGAAGTTTCAAAAAAATCAACGCGGATACCGCTGAAAACGTCGACTGGCTGCGGCAGCATAGAAAAAATGAAAAAGAGGAAAATCAAATGAATAAAAATCACTGTGCCGATTGCGGC
>JAGBXB010000029.1 GCA_017629515.1 Lentisphaeria bacterium
ACGACAGTTACAAAAATGACCCCGAAGGCCGTAACCGCAACCTTGATCGGAGAGAGGCATGCAAAATACCTTATCAAGCAGAATACTACTTCAATATCAGCGACTTTATGTCCTGAAAACAAGAGAGGAGAATAAAACTATGATGCGACCTCCGCCATGGATGATGATGCCCAAATGGAAACTGAAACTTATGGATATGCTGACTCCAGCTGCAGGTGTTCAAGAACGTGTTGATAGATTATTACTCTACGATCCAAAAGAGTTGAGTGTAGAAATACAAGACAAAGCTGTTTTCATACGCAGAAATGTAATGTTGATACCACAACCTCACTCGGAACGGTTCCCATTATCCAAACTGCGTAAAGACCAACTGGATAAGATTCACGAAATCATGGAGAAACAGAACTCCTGATCACCAGCCCAGCCTTCGGATTTTACCATATAGTTTGGGAGTCTTACCCTCCGGTATGGATATGGTAAAACGTTCTTATTTTGCATAATTTTACCTGGTTTTATAAATAATATGAAAGAGAGTTTATGGTATTCTCTACCATAAACTCTCTTATGTATAATTTGAATATCAGTGATTTATCTTTTTGTTATTCTGATAAAACGTCTCTTGGAATATCGGAACATGTTTGGACATAATTTCGTTGATTCTGGTATTCGCATAATCATGCTCTTTTGAATAATCATTATTCAATGCATCTGCGATTTCAAGAATTTCTGTTGCATCTGCAATAATCTGTTCCGCAGATAATTCTTTATGGTTTATTTCTGCTTCGGCATCAATCAGGTTATATACATATTTGTCCCACAAAACATGAGCTTGGCATTCCGGAGAGTCATGGCATGCTTTGGCAAAATCTGTAATAATCTGTTTGGCGTTTTCAACAGTCAAGCCATTTGCAAATCCAATATAGTGATGATGTTTGCCAATATCATCCATTGTTTTTGAGTCACCAGAAAGGGCTTCTTGTATGTAGGCAGCCTGTTCTTCAGCAGATGGTTTACCTCTATCAACGCTTTGTATCTTATTTTCCGTGACTGCAGCTGCGTTGTATTCTGCAATGACTTTGTTTTCTTGTTCCAGTGGCACGCTGCCTGCTGCAGCACCGATGTTTTCATTGTTCTTGCTCATAATGTATTCTCCATATTGGCAAGTGTTAATAATTTGATCCGAATTGAATATAATCCGGACTGTGAAACACCATGTTCCACATAACATAGTGACTGCATTATTTTTTAACAGGACTCATGGTGCTGAATCTAATGCAGTCATATTATGGGATCTGAATAATCGTTTAGGATACCAATGCAGTCAATAAAGATTTATCTCTGAATCTCCAAAATCATTGAGGTATATGGTAATACCTTATTTAATCTTATAGAAATAGAAAACAACAAAAGAAAGAGAAGCAACATGAAAAGAGAAAACAAAGAAACAACAGAAATAACTTATCACAATTATCCCATCATGACCGATAAAGAAAGAGGTTTATCTTGTGATACAAAAATCTTAAATGAAATAGAAAGACAATTCAACTATGCAGAAGAAACCAAGAATAAGATCTTCTTCATGAGATACGATATCAGATTCCCGGAAGGATATGATCATGCAGACAATGGCGTCTTCAGAGAGTTTCAGTCCAAGTTTATGAAGAACCTGTCCAGAAAAGGATTAAAGCCCCAGTATGTTGCAGTACGGGAACAATCCAGAGAGAAACACCAACACTATCATGTGGCACTGATCCTGGATGGACAAAAAACACAAAGTATTTATAATCACATTCAAACAGCAGAAAGATTATGGGACAGTACATTGGGTTTACCGGAAAAAAAGAACGGTTATGGTCTTATCGATGACTGTACCAGAAGTCGTGCAGGAGAGACACAAGTCAACGGTGTTGTGTTAAGGTATGATGATCCTTGGCGAGATGACAAGAAGCTGGATTGTTTCCGGAGAGCCAGTTACCTTGCCAAGACCAATACCAAAGGGAATACGCCGAAAGGACAGAGAGAACTTTTTTCTTCAAGAATTGTTTCAGATAACAAAAAAATGAGTTGAAAAACGATGTAAAAAATAGTGGAAAAATAGTGGAATTTTTGTCACGCAACCACTATAATTCACTATTTTTCATCATATGTCACGAATTTGAAAAAAGTGGTGATTTTAGCTCAAAAAAGGCAAAAAAAATGGCGCCCCGGGCAGGAATCGAACCTGCGACCCACTGCTTAGAAGGCAGTTGCTCTATCCTCTGAGCTACCAGGGCGCAATTTTGCTTTTTTTCAAAGCATGTCTATAAATATACTTCCTTATTGCGTTTTTTCAAGCGTTTTTCCCAAAAAAAGTTATTATAATATACCTTATATGCAGAAAAAAAACTTTTTTTATTTTACGGGGATCCCGTTCTCATCCAGTTCAATGACTTTTCCGCCAAGTTTTCCGGATAACTCCATAGCTTCCGCAAAACCCTGAACTTTTGCCGCTGCCCGCAGATTTGCCGCTACCGGCGCACCATCCCGGACTGTTTTTACAAAGTCATACATGATATTTTCACTTGTAAAGCTCATCTGGTCGAAATCATATTTGATCAGACGCGGCTGGGCAAATTTTTCATACCGCGCCGCAAAATTTGTAGAGAAATCTTCCGGCTGCGGTCCCAATTCGGAAGTACGGAAACGGGGTTTTGTATTGATTTGCAAATTATAAGGCATAACTTCCAGACGGATACTGTAATTTTCAAAGTGGAAACGGTAACTCATTTCCCCGTAATGCACCATACTGGAATAATGGAATCTGCCCATTGTTCCATTGGCAAATTCAATATTGGCAATAAGATCATCCGGACTGGGATAGGGGCGATCAATGACCTTTGTGGCAAGCGCACTTACCTTTTTCACATCCCCTCCCACAAGAAGCATGATATCCAGCATGTGACAGCAATGGAACGGTATCTGGGACATTTTCATACGGAAATTATCCGGAGAATGCCACAGGCAGTAATTCATTTCCGTAGCCCCGTGGTGAAACCAGTTGCAATCCACAGAAAGCAGTTTGCCGCCGTCGTTCTGACGGATGTAATCCAACGCCTCCAATGTGGAGGGCAGATAACGGCGCATGAAGCCAACCTGCACAGGAACAGAATATTTTTCAGCAAGGAGGGCGAGATCAAAAACTTCCTGTCCGGTAAAACCCACCGGTTTTTCAATAAAAATGGGTTTCCCTGCGGGAATGACACTTTTCAATACGTCCGCATGGGCAAGAGGAGAAAGACTGATAAGGAATGCATCCACATCCTCTGCCGCAAGCAGTTCCTCCGGTGTACTGCATACAGTCCCGCTGTATTTTTTCACCAATGCTTCCGCAGAATTTTTATACAGGTCATAAGCCCGTGTCACTGTATAAAATTCATCTTTCCAAAGGGCATCCAGAAGAGCCTGTGTGCGCCTTCCGCAACCGTAAAGACCAAGCCGTATCATTTTTTCTCCTTGTATATAAAAGTTACGGCGGAAAGATTTCCGCCGTATTCAATATAATCTTTCATCCTTCTTTTTCAAGAATGGATGTTATTTTTTCCCGCTTTTTTTATCAAGGGGTGTGATGAGAATAGAATCCACAAATACTTCCGCACCTTTTGCCGGGACAGATTCCAGAGCAAACTTTGTTACCGCATATTTGGGGAGGTCTGCTTCAATGACCACATCTTTCCAGTCGGCATGGTCAAAGTCAAACTTTCCTATACGCAGACTTGCTTTGTGTTTTCTTCCGCCTTTGACCACATCATAGCAGTACCAGGCGGGAACGAATGTACCTTTTCCTTTGGCACGGATACGGATCTTTACAAAGGGAGTACCTTTTCCCATATAGTCATTGGAAATGATCCCTTTGAGCCGCAGATAGTGATTCATACCATTGGCTTTATCCTGAATATACTCCGCATCCCCGCTTCTGCCGGAGGGAGCCCAGTTGGCAGGCATGACGCCATCTTTCACTTTCCAGAGTTTGCTGCTTTTATATTTGATCTTGCTTTTTTCGTTCAAACTTCCGTTGCGGAAAGTTCTTGTATCCTGTTCATAGCCGTTATAATTGGCTCTTCCGGCAACGAAATTCACAGCATGGAAAGCATCTACGCTGTGGGGCATACCCATACTCCAGGTGGAGGCTTCGTTTTTTCCGTTTTCAAAAACCTTTCTGGAACGCATCACATTGATCTTCCAGAACTGACCGTCAAAGCATTTTTCCCCGATGGGCCCTGTGGGAACTTTTGCTTCCAGCACCCAGCGGTCTTTCAGGACTTTTGTTTTCAGCTGGATTTTGGAATCCCATTTTACATTTGCTCCCAGTCCGGGCTGGACAAACTGGTCAAAAACCACTCCCTTACTGTTTATAATGATCTGGTAGTAAGAGTTGCCAAGGTCAGGGAAGGTAAGGAAAAGTTCTATTGTGCTGTCTGTCCATACGGGCCCATCCTTTTCCTTGATGCCCGCAAGCATTTTTTCAATTTCATTATCCATTGCCTCGATACCGAAATAGATAGCATCAGGCTCATGCACGATACGCACTACCGTAGGATATTTTGCCGGGATACCATTGAGTTGTATGGTTCTGAAACCGGAAACGATGTCCGCGTTTTTCCAGTCAAATTCATCCAGATTACCGTCGATTTTGATCGCCTTCTGTTTGTGATAGGAACGGATCTCACGGAAATTCTTTTCATAATCCTTACGGAATTTTTCCCAGGTGAGATTAAAGATCTTCCGTTCCGTCTGCACATGTTTCAAAGCGCGTTTATCCGGATCGGTCTTTGCCGCTTTTTCGGCGGAATCCAGATAGGCAAGGAGTTGTTTGTGGGTCTGGGGATGGTCAAGGCATCTGCCCAGGGGGGAGGAGTGACCGTGTCCGTGACAGCCGGGAGTTTCCCGGTAGGTTTTATTCAGCAGTTTCTTATACTGTTTCATGCCGTTATGCCATGCTTTCCCGTAATAGAGAGAGCCGGATTCTTCATAGATGGCAGCAACATCGGCATCCACATCCCAACAGAGTTGGGAAAATCCGTACAGAACCTGCCAAAGGGAGTGCCACTGAAGTACAGTCATGGGTTTGTCTGAATATTTTTTGGAGTATCTGCCGTCCACAGGGAGCAACTGGGGACGCAAGCCCCGGATCCCCAGATTGTGATAATAATATTTGATGTCATGCAGATAGACTTCATCAATAGGCATACCTCTTACCCCCAGATCGTCGATCTGTGCGTAAGTAACCTGTTTATAGCCGTGCTTTTTGGCAAGAGCCGCCCATTCTTTATGTTTTCTGTGATAGTCGGGGGCATTGACCGCACAGTTGGGATCGTCGATAAAGTGACGGTAGCAGAGGCGGTTGAAGGAATATTCGACGGTATCCAACCCTTTGTGGGGCAGAATGGTTTTAGGCGGTTCCTGATAGTTCTGGTAAGCAATGGCATTGATCCTGGCATTGGGAACGGCTTTCAGGGCATTTTCCGTAAGGCGGTTGATAAATGTCCAGTATCTTGTGGTCATGCCTTTATCGTTGCCGTCGATCTTTTTGCAATTTTCACATTCGCACCAGCCGGTACCGTCATTATTGACAAGGCGGAACATTCCTCCGGGAGTTTTGCTTGTACGGGTTTTCAGTTCTTTAATAAGATTTTCAGACATGATACGCACTACATCTTCATTGCTTGTGCAGGGCTGATATTTCTGACCTTCAAGGAAAACTCTTTTGCCGTTGATCATGGGGAAATATTCCGGATGCTCTTTAAAAAGACGTTCCAGTTCTTTACGCATATCACTCCCGTTTTTGATCCGGGGATTGACCCATCTTCCTGCAAGAAGATAGGAGAAACAGTGTCCGCCATCCCGGATGAGGGCAGCGCGTTTGGTAAGCTGTTCATTCATGGATTTATGCAGGATGACGATGGAAGAATCCACGATTCTCAAATTATTCCGGTTCATCCAGTCATAAGAACCCCATTTGGGACTCAAAATGCTTGCTCCGCCCCAACTGATGGTACGGAAGAAGAAGGAGGGATTGGAAACAAGATCAAGTTCCGGCATTTTGATGGTTTTCTTTACCGTAAAATATTCTCCGTCAGGCAGAGGGGTGAGCCAGCGGATGCCGCCATATTTTTTCAGGATGTGATAGACCCCGTACAAATAGGCTACCGGCTCTTTCCCGGAAATAAGGATCTCATTGCCTTTGGCTGTGATCTTGAATCCTTCCTGCTCCACCTTTTTATCTTTGGTCAAAGCAAAACGGATATTGACTTTGCCTTTGACTGCATTTTTGCTTATGGCAGGTTTTTCCCCGTTGGAGATCTTTGCCAGAAAGCCGGCAAGTTCCTGCGAAGCATACTTTTCCACAGCACAGGCATTTTTGCTCAATACGATGTTACAGACACTTTTTCCATCTTTCATAAGGAAAATATCTTTCCCTGAAAGCAGAAACGCTGTCCCCAGTAAAAGGGTTATAAAGATTTTTTTCATTTCCGATCCTTTCTTTTAAGTTTATTTCATAGAAAAATTGTTTTCATACGGATAATTATAATTGCTTTTCCGGAAAAGTCAATATCTTTTACAGGCAAAGAGATAACAAAAAATAAAAAAAAATAAAAAAAAACTCAAAAGAGAATACGAAAAGAAAAATACCGGCGGGAAGAGATGTATTCAGGAAGAAGTTTTATCCATATACGGGATCTCAAAAACAATATCGGAAGCAAAAGTTTTCATTACTGCTCCGGAAAGGAAACAGCAGAAAAAAAAAACGGTTTTTCCTATTCTCATTTCTTTGCGGAAGTATGGAAAAACCGTACTGAATCACCCCGGTAAAACACCGGAAACAGGAGCAGAAAAAGTATTCAAACACTCCTTACAGAGCATTTTAATCACTATCACTGCTTTTTTTCCACTCTTTCTTCTTGGTCGTTTTTGATTTTTTCGGAAGTGCAGGTTTGGCTTTGGCGGCATCTGCTGCAATTTTCTGCAAACGCTTTTTTCTTGCTTCCTCTTCTTTGACTTCCAACTGTTTTTCTTTCATTTCCGCCTGTGCTTTTGCTCTTATGGCGGGGAGCATATCCATTCTTTTGCGTACAGCAGTCATATAAGGGAAGTCCTTGGGGAAATCTTTCTGTTCCACTACGGTTTTTCTTTCACCGTTCTGATAAAAGACCACAACGCCCCATTTTGCAAGATTGGTTCTGGGGACAGGAGCCACATTGCCGATACCGCTGAAATCTTTCAATACTCTGCCGTTGTTCAGACGCACATCAAGGGCGGAAAGGAGAAAGCAGCCGGACAAAAGAGAAAGGATCAACAAAGTTTTTTTCATTTTCATTCTCACTTTTTTATAATTTTCCTGTCAGAAAAGGGCGGAAGAGCCACCATTTACCTCCCTAATATAACACAATGGAAAAAAAAGTCAAGAAATCTTCTTGCATTACTGGCGGGAAATGATAAATTAATAAGATGATATGATGTTTTTCAGGAAACAGATAGAGGTAATGAAAAAAGTCACTCAAAACAAATGAAAAGAAAAGAGACAAAGAGATGGGAAAGGTAATTTTTGGAGGAAGCGTGAGCAAGTACCCAAAATACGCATTGTGAGTGGTACTGCCACAGGCACCCCTCTTCCAGATGTTCCTTTTGCAGATCAAAAAAATCTCTTTTCAGACTTTTGAAATTATTTCAAACAAATAAAGCAACAAAGTCTAACGGAGGCTCAAAATGAAATTCGGTGTAGCAGATTACGGAATGAATGTATGGTACGGTGGAAACTGGGATCTGAAAGGAAGATTGGAAGATCTGAAAAGTATCGGTATGGACGGGATCGAACGCCTGAACTGCGTGGATGCCGCAGATGCTGTTTACAGAGCAGCGGAATTCCGTCGTATGGGAATGGATTTTGCTACGGTGGAATGCGGTCAGAACAGAGGTTTCGGTATGGAACTTACTGCCGCTTTCGGTAAAGAATATGTATGGCTTGTCCCCGGCGACCTCAACAGAAATACCCCCTTTGATGTATTCTGCCGCAAAGCCAATGTCTTTGTTGAAGCCGCCGCCAAACTGGGTTTGAAAGCAGCCTTGCACAACCATTTGGGAACCCGTATCCAGGATCAGAATGAGATCTTTGACTTTATGAATGCTGTTCCCGGCGCCTATCTGCTTCTGGATGTGGGCCATGTTCACGGGGCTGAAGGGGATAATCTTGAGATCATCGACGCATTCCATGACAGGATCGCTTCCGTCCACTTCAAGGATGTTTTCATCAAAGATGAATCCAAAGGTCTGGATGACTGGGGCCACCGTCTGCGTTTCTGCGAACTGGGCGCTGGCAACAGCAATTTCAATACAGAAGAAGTCGGCGAAGCATTGAAGAAATACAACTATGACAAATGGGTCTTTATCGAACATGATACCCACTTGCGTGATCCCCTGATCGACCTGAAAACCTCTCTGGATGTACTCAAGGGGATCTTCCGGTAAGTTTTCCCGTACAGAAGAAAGGAAAAACTGTTTATGAGCAATTTTTATGTAACGACCCCGATCTACTATGTGAATGACAAACCCCATATCGGGCATTCCTATACCACCATTCTCGGTGATATTCTTGCCCGTTATCACCGGGCGATGGGGGATGATACATTCTTTCTTACAGGAACCGATGAACACGGTCAGAAAGTCCAGAAAGCCGCAGAAGCGCGTTCTCTCACTCCTCTGGAACACTGTGACGATACGGTAAAACGCTTCCAGGAACTCTGGGAGCGTCTGGGGATCTCCAATGATGATTTTGTGCGTACCACACAGGAACGGCACAAAAAAGTCGTCCGTGCCATTCTGCAGGATCTTTTTGAACGGGATCTGATCTATAAGAAAGAGTACAAAGGGCATTACTGCGTCCCCTGCGAACGGTTCTTCACAGATAAAGACCTTGTGGAGGGAAATCTCTGTCCGGATTGCGGACGCCCCACCAATGAGCTCTGCGAAAGTAATTACTTTTTCCGCATGGGCCAGTACAGGGATTGGCTTGTGGATTATATCCAGACACATCCGGGCTTCATTCTGCCGGATTTCCGTGCCAATGAAACACTGGGATTCCTGAAAAAAGATCTGGAAGACCTGTGTATTTCCAGACCCAAATCCAGACTTTCCTGGGGTATTGAACTGCCTTTCGATACCGATTATGTCTGCTACGTATGGTTTGACGCTCTCATCAACTATATCTCCACCATCGGTTATTGCGGGGAAGAAGAAAACACAAAGTTTGCCAAATACTGGGAAGAGTGTCTCCACCTTATCGGAAAAGACATCCTCACCACCCATACGGTTTACTGGCCCACCATGCTTCATGCCATGAATCTTCCCATGCCCAAACACATTTTCGCCCACGGCTGGTGGCTTACCGGAAATGCGAAAATGAGTAAATCTGCCGGAAATGTGGTCAATCCCATGGATATGATCGGCAAATTCGGCGTGGATTCTTTCCGCTACTGTCTTACTGCCGGAATGGTTCCCGGTCAGGATGCCTCCTTTACGGAAGAATCCTTTATTTTGCGGTATAATACCGATCTTGCCAATGACCTGGGAAATATGTTGAGCAGAGTTGTAAAAATGTCTTTCAAATATTTCAACGGGCTTGTTCCCCCCTGCGATACTCTGGAAGATATTGACAAAGAACTTCTTGCGGAGGCGGAAAAAGCCATTCCCGCTGTAATGGATGCCGTCCGGAACATCAGACTGGATAAAGGGCTGGATGCAGTGATGAATGTTATGCGTGCCGCCAACCGTTATATGGAAAAGACCGCCCCCTGGACACTGGCAAAAAACGGCGAAACCAAACGCCTTGCCACTGTTCTTTATACGGCTGCGGAATCTCTGCGGATCTCTTCCGCCCTGCTTCTGCCGGTCATGCCCGGAAAAATGAAAGAATTGCGTATGGCTCTGGGCTTCAGTGCGGAGGAGGCTGTTAAAGCAGATTATGAAACTCTTGCTTCCACCCGTCTGGTAAGCGGTTCCGCAATGGTGGATATTGCGCCTCTCTTCCCCCGTATCATGGTGGAAAAAGAGGACAGCGCATGCAATAAAAAACAGCCCAAAGCTGCCAAACAGGAAAAAGCCCCTGCTCCTGCCGTGGAAAAGAAGGCAAAAGAGGAAGAAATGCCTGTCGGCCTGATCTCTGTGGACGATTTCTTCAAAACGGAACTCAAAACCGCAGAAGTCCTTGAAGCGGAAAAGGTGGAAAACTCCGATAAACTCCTGCGTATGCAGATCAAAGTAGGTGAAGAAGTCCGCCAGATCGTTTCCGGGATCGCCCAGTATTATACCCCACAGGAAATGGTGGGCAAGACCATTGTCATTGTGGCAAATCTGAAACCTGCCAAAATCCGCGGTGTAGTCTCCAACGGGATGCTCCTTGCGGCAAAAGACGGGGACACATTGAAACTTGTGACCATTGACGGCGGAAGTTTCAAAAGCGGTATTCCCGTAGGATAAAAAATCCTGTAATACCATTCAAAGGGCGGTGACATTGTTGTTACCGCCCTTTTTTCGTTCCCGTTGTTGCCCCCACGGGGTCTTTTCTCCTTTTTATGCAACAAATTTCCTTTTCCCCTGTCTAACAGAAAAACGGGGGAATACATGCAGAAAAAAGAAAAAGAATTCAAAATCAAAAGTGTGGAAAAAGCCTTTGCTCTGCTTGATGCGCTCCTTGCCGCAGGAGAAAAAGGGATCCCGTTAAGCCATCTGGCAAAAAAGACCGCCCTCCCCCCTGCCACCGCAAGAAATATTTTGAGGACAATGGAACGATCGTTTCATGTGATGAGGACTGCGGAACATCTTTACTTTCCCGGAAAAGCCTTTGCCCCGTTTTTCCGGCAGGATGTCTTTACCGGTGAAGAGAAACTTTTTTTGCAGGAAATCATAAAAAAATTATCCATCTTATGCGGAGAAACCATCTGTCTTTTCAGTAAAAAAGCAAATGCAGGTCTTTTCTGTATAAGTTCTGCAAGCGGCAGTAAAGGAGTCGTTGCCGGAGAGGAAGCGGCAAAAAATTCGATTTTTGACTCATCCCCGGCAAAAGAATTATTGTTACAGAAAGAAAAAACAACCTTTTTCACAGAGGGCAAAGCGTGTAAAAATGCTTTATGGAGCATCTGTCTTCCATTTTACACAGCGAATGGAAATTCCCCGGCAGCGGTTCTGGCGGTCTTTCTTCCGACGAACCGGGCGGCAAAGGAAAAATGCACTTCCATAAAGGAATTTCTTGCCGGACAGAAATATTGCCGTTTTCTGGCGGATTTTTTTTCCGGCAGGGAATAAAAAAATAAATACTCTTTTTTTTATTCCTTTTCTTGATTATTTTCTTCATTGGCTGTATTGT
The DNA here is from genome assembly GCA_017629515.1 of Lentisphaeria bacterium. Lineage (GTDB taxonomy): Bacteria > Verrucomicrobiota > Lentisphaeria > Victivallales > UBA1829 > RGIG5327. Next base: position 11,396 of record JAGBXB010000029.1, read on the forward strand.
AATGCGTGTGATGAGTATTAATTTTAAAAAGGGAAAATTATGTTTCTTTATCTTCTTATCGGTCTTTTCTGCGGGATGGCAAGTGTTTTTGCCGCAGTATATTTTTACAGCAGGGCAAAGGAGGGAACAAAATCCTCCCTCATGTATTCTTCAGATGAATACCTTCTTCTGGAAGAAAAAAATAAAGAACTCATTAATACGCTGCATGAAAAAGAGTTGCTTCTGGCAAGGAAAGAACAGGAATTGACCAATTTTGCGGAAAATATGGCAAAGGAAAAAGATTTTCTCCTTTCCGCCCATACGAAAGAGTTGGATATTCTGACCAGAAATCATTCTGAAAAACTCTCTCTGGAAAAAGAGCAGGCTTCTTCCCTTCTGGAAAAAACCAAAAGTTTTTATGAGGAAAAACTCCTCCTGGAACGCACCGGAGCCGCCAGAAGTCTTGAAGAAGCCAGAAAGACTTTTGAAGCCGAAAAAAATGCTTTGAATAGTACGATACTATCCATGAAAAAATCTTTTGAGGAATCCAGAGAGGACGCTGAAAAAAATTTCCGGGTACGGACAGAATTATTGAAAGAGGAGTTTAAAACCCTTTCAGAAAAGATCCTTGCGGAAAAAGCCGGTATTCTGCACAACAGCAACAAAGAAGAGTGGACTGCCCTCCTTGCACCGTTAAATGAAAAAATGCTTCTTTTCCGTAAGGCGGTGGAGGAAAGCAGGGAGAAAGAAGTGGAATTGAATACCGCCCTGCGGACGGAATTGGCCCGTATGGCGGAAGAAACAAGAAAGATCGGTCTTGACGCGGATAATCTGGCAAAAGCATTGAAAGGGGAACAGAAGACCCAGGGGAATTTCGGGGAATTTCTTCTGGAAGATCTGCTCAACCGCAGCGGTCTGGTAAAGGGAGTACACTATGAGTGTCAGGAAACTTTACGGGATGATGCGGGACACGCCGTGACCAATGAACAGAATAAAAAAATGCGTCCGGATGTGATCATCCATTATCCTGACGGAAAAGACCTTATCCTTGACAGTAAAGTGAGTCTTACTGCCTATGTGGATTACATGAATGCAGAAACAGAAGAAGCAAGGAAAAACGCTCTTGCAAGACATGTGCAGAGTGTACGCAAACATGTGGATGAACTGGATACCAAAAATTACAGTTCCTATTTACGCCTTGCGGACAGGGAAACTATTGATTTTGTTATTATGTTCATCCCCAATGAAGGTCCTTTCCGCCTTGCCATGACAGAAGCCCCCTCTTTGTGGGAAGAAGCCTTCCGGAAAAAGGTCATGATCATATCCCCCACCAATCTCATTGCCCTGCTGCGGCTTATCCACATGGCATGGACAAGGGAGGAGCAATCCAGAAATCAGCGGGAGATCATGGAGACAGCAACGAAACTTCTGGACAGGCTTTATGGTTTCTATAAAGCCTTCAATGATATCGGCGATGATCTGGAAAAAGTTTCCAATACCTACAAAGATGCCCTCCACCGCCTGAAAGGGGAAGGGAAAGCGCAAAGTGTAGTCAAGGCGGCGGAAAAACTTGTCTCTCTCGGAGTGAAAAAATCCCGTGTGCAGAATCTGCCGCCGCGCCTTATTCCGGATGAGCAGCTTTTTGAAGCAGAGGGCAATACACAAAATGAACTCCCGGCATCTTCCGGCCTCCGGCAGGCAACAAATACAAATGCCTTTTTACAGGAATAAGTTATGATCGATCTGCATACACACAGTACCGCCTCCGATGGCAGTGACACCCCGGCACAACTCCTTGAAAATGCCGTAAAACTGGGGCTTACTGCCGTTGCGCTTACTGACCATGATACAGTTTCCGGACTGGATGAATTTCTCAAAGCAGGGGAAAATCTGCCTATAAAAAGCGTTCCCGGGGTGGAACTTTCCACCAAAGGGGAAAACAGGGAATTACATATCGTGGGGTTGTTTATCGACCATGAGACGCCCTCCCTACTTGCCTTTCTGGAAAGGATGCGGGAAAGCAGGAAAAAACGCAATGAAGAGATGCTTACAAGACTCAATGTCATTGGATATGCCCTTACATGGGAGGAATTGGAAAATGAGGCCGGGGGAGAAAGTATCGGCAGACCGCATTTTGCCCAGGCACTCATCCGTAAAGGGTATTTCAAAACGCCCGGAGATGTTTTTGAACAATGTCTGAAACGGGGGAAACGCGCCTATGTTCCCAGAGAACTGCCGGCTCCGGCGGAAGCGATCAAAGCCATCCATGAAGCCGGCGGACTCGCCATCTGGGCGCATCCGGTAAGCCATAACAGCGGCGGAAGCGGCAGAAGTCATGTAAGAAGATGTCTGAAACACCTGCTCCCGGAAGGTTTGGACGCAATAGAATCCTACTATTCCCAGTTCACCCCCGCCCAGCATGAAATGGTTCTGGAACTGGCAGAAGAGTATTCTCTTCTTTCTTCCGGCGGAAGCGATTATCACGGAAAAAATATTCCAACACTTGCACTGGGAACAGGTACAGGAACTCTTGCCGTACCGGATGAACTGTTTTTTTCTCTGGAAGAAAGATGGAAAAAACGCTATGAGGATGCGATGAAATAAAATGATGGTTCCTTTTGTCGATACCCACACCCATCATCTTCCGGAAAAGGGGGAAAATATTTTTTCCTGTATTGACCTTTCCTCCTCCGTTTTTTTCCCGATGGAGAATGAAGAGAAAAACTTTCTCTTTTCCCTGGGGATCCATCCTGCCCGGACAGAACAAAGCAGCATAAAAGATCTCCATATTCTTCTGGAAAAACATTCCTCCTTTGCCGCCATAGGAGAGTGCGGAATAGATAAAAGTATCCCCGTGGATATGGAGAAACAGAAAGAACTTTTTTTACAGCAGGCGTTTCTGGCGGAAGAGTTGCAGAAACCTCTGATCATCCATTGTGTCAGGGCTTGGGATATTCTTTATGAATGTGCAAAAAAATTTCCGGTAAAAGGCAGAAGATGGCTGATCCATTCCTTCCGGGGCAGCCTTACACTTGCGGAAGATCTTTTACGGCACAACTTCACCTTGTCCCTTGCGCCGCAAATGGTAAAAAACATGCCGGAAAGAGTGAAAAAAATGAGGCAATACCCTTTTTTACTGGAAACAGATGATACAAAAGAAGAACTTGCTTTATTATACAGTACAGCAAGTACGCTCTGCCATATAAGTATGGAAGGATTGAAAGAAAGAAACTGGGAGTTATTCTGTGATTTCTTCCGGTTTTCACGGGAGAAAGGTCGGGAATAATGGAAAAAATACAAAATCAGGATATGGAAAATGAAACATTCTGGCAGGCAAGGACGGATCTTCTCCTGGGCAGGGAAAAGGCGGAGGCATTGCGTAAAAGCCATGTACTTATTGTAGGTCTCGGCGGAGTGGGAGGACTTGCCGCAGAAATGATCTGCCGTGCAGGAGTAAGCAGAATGACCATTGCCGATGGGGATATTGTGGAAGATACCAACCGTAACCGGCAATGTGCCGCTTTGACAAGTACAGTAGGGAAAAGCAAAGCGGAAGTCATGGCAGAAAGACTTCTGGACATCCAGCCGGATCTGAATTTGACCGTCTGCGGAAAATATCTGGAAGAAAAGGGGATGGAAGAATTGCTTCTGGCAGAAAAATATGATTGCGTACTGGATGCCATTGATACCATCGCCCCGAAACTGCTGTTGGCAAAAACCTGTCTGATCCATAAGATACCGCTGGTAAGCTGTATGGGTTCCGGTGCAAGGATGGATCCGTCAAAAATCACAGTGGCAGACATTGGAAAAACCAATAACTGCCCCCTTGCCGCCTCTATCCGCAAACAGTTGCGGAAAGAAAATTTCCATAAAGGGTTCAAGGCGGTATTTTCCACAGAAAACACCATAAGAAGTGCTGTCATTGAGTGTTTTTCCAGAAACAAACGCTCCAATACAGGAACTATTTCCTATATGCCGGCAGCCTTTGCCTGTCATTGCACGGCTGCCGTGGTGCAGGAAATATTGAAAAATTTTGAGAAAGGAAAAAAATGAGATCGTTACTGTATCAGTGTCCCGATCTGCTTGTCTCCTGTCATAATCACAGTAATTGGAGTGATGGTGCGGGGGATTTGAAAGAAGTCTGCCGCAAAGGAAAAGAAGCGGGTCTGAAAATTCTGGGAATGTCCGACCATTATGTTGTCCCTCCGGGAGACGGGTATAATTCCGAAACATGGAGCATGAAATTATCCAGACTGGATGAATATATTGAAGTTCTTTCCGGAATGCGCAGGGAACTGGAAGATGATTCTTTTTCTTTGAAAATCGGTCTGGAAGTGGATTTCTTCTTTGAAAATATTGATGAAGTATTAACAAAATTATCCCGTTATCCGCTGGATTATCTTATTGGTTCAGTTCATTATTCCGGCAAATTCCCCATTGATCACAGTATTGATGACTGGAAAGATCTTACGGAAGAAGAAAAACACGCTCTTTGTGAAGAATATTATAAAAAACTTTCAGCAGCAGCATTGCGGAAAGAGTTTCTCTTTATCGGGCACCTGGATCTGCCTAAAAAATTCGGCTTGATCGACAATGAAAAATATTTTTCCTACGCCCTTGATGTACTGGACAATGCGGCAAAAAGCGGTATCGGGATAGAATTGAATACTGCCGGCTGGCATAAAGAATGCAATGAGCAATACCCTGCCTTATCCATTCTCAAAGAAGCCAATAAAAGGAAAATACCCGTTATCGTCAATGCCGACGCCCACGATCCCGCCCACTTGAAAAGGGATTTTGAAAGAGCGGCCGCGATCCTTCATGAAGCCAATTACACAATAGCAAAATAAAAACATTACAGGGAGGACTTTTTCTGTCAGAAAGTATGATAACAGAAAAGCCCTCCCCTGCAATAAAAAATCTGTATTATCAGATTTCAGGCAGTTAAAAAAATTCCTGTCAGTTGGCAGTCACAAGGAAGGTATCATCTTCCACGATCTCATCCGCAAGAACAGGGAATCCGCCAGTTTGGGTGACCTGTTTATTTGCTTTTGCATCAGCAGCGGGAGCGCACCCCTTTGTACCGTCAGCCATTTTCACATGTTCATTGGCAGAACATTTTGCGGAAGCATTGCTGGCGCATTTTTCCACCTTTTTTACTGCCCAGTGTTTGGTTTTACCATCCATGGCTTTGCTGCAACTGTTGTCAGGGCAGACAATTTTCTTATCTTTTGTCTGCATGTGCCCTTTGCCGGAGCATTTATTGCCTTTAACAGGACAGACGGCAAGAGGTTTGGCACACCAGGTCTTTCCATCCTTTGTTTTCCAGCACTGGGTGGCAGCACAACATTTGCCTTTACCTTTGGCAGGAACGGCTTCGGCATCCCATACGGCAAAAATGTAGATCACCTGCCCCTGGGGAGTCACTGCCTGTTTCACTGCCCCGCCGGGAGCATTGACAGCATTGGATGGACACTGGGGTACCGCCGCAGCAGGCGCAGAAGGGGCAGGAGCATTGTTTGTAGTTTTTGCAGTTTGCTCCTGCGCCTGACAACCGAAAGCAACTGCGGCGGTAAAAATTACACTTGCGAGAGTTTTGAGTGTTTGGATCTTTTTCATTTCATCCCCCTTTGATTTGTGTTATGCGGCAGAAAACCGTTGCCGCGTTCCGGTGGATATAGTTTACATTTGCCGGAGACGATTTACAAAAAACAGGGGAAAAAAAATGTTTTTTTCATTACGGAAAATCTGTTCCGGGAAAAGTTGATGCGGAAAAATAAAAATATTTTTTATATGGAAGAGAGTTTTACCATATAAAAAAGGCTTTTACGATCTTTTCTTCTGCTTCTTTTTACCGTTTTTACCTGCCTGATCCAGGAATTTACAAATATTTTCCACGCCGGGAAAAGAGGAAAAAAGCATCACAAAGGGGGAAGAGGAAAGTCTTTCAGACAATAGAGGCTCTTTCCGGATACAACTTCTTTCCACCGCAAGAAGATAATTTTTCAAATCCCCTTTTTCAATACTTTCCAACCGTTCTTCGATACGGCTTTTATGCCACAAATGGAATATTTCAAGATCAAAGGCGTGTTTGGTTTTTCTGTGTTCAAAGGAGAAATCTGCAAAAATATTTTCCCCGCCGGGCAGTTTATGGAAAGAGCCTCTCTCCGCAAGAGTCCACAATGGGGATTTTTCTTTGAAATATTCTGCAAAAAGCCGTATTTCCTCCGGGATATACGCTCCGGAATTTTCAAAATGACATTTCAATTTACTTGTATGATCCAGTTTGAGCTGATATGTTTTTCCTTCCCCGAACGTGATATCTGCACTCAACTGCCAATCCGGCAGAAGACACACCACCGGAAAAAAGTTTGCCAGCATAAGCCCGTATTTCACCGAATTATCCAGAATGGATGCAGGACCATCAATAATAAAGGAAAATCTTTCCCCCTCACTCTTTTTTTTCCCGGCTGACGAGGCAGTTCGGCATAAAAGACGGAAAAATTTCAGGAATTTGAATACTTTGCGCAACTGCGGTATATTTCCCGCCCCGGTGGAAATCTCCATTCGGGAGCAATATAACAGAAGTGTCCTTACCAGATCCATATTGTATCTTTCCAGCAATTCTTTCGGAAAGGTCTTTTTCACGGAAAGCAATTCTTCATTTTCCGGCAGATCCCCGTAAATCTCTTTGCGGGGAAAGTTTTCCAACTCTGCTGCAAGGGTCTGTGTCCGCAATTCCTCCATATTTTCCGGAAGTTTCCCGTTACGGATGCAGGCACCGGACAAAGAAAAAAGTTTTTCCCGCAATTCCGGAAAAGAAACAGTTCCTGCAAGAGAATACTCACTTCGCCCGTCCAATACTTTTACGATCCCTTTTGCCAGTTTCTGATCTCTTTTGCTTCCTGTTTCCACTTTCAGCAATTCTTCCAGTTCCTTACGGCGCAAAGAAATACTTTCTTCATAAAGAGAAATGATCCTTTCCGCAAAATACAGCAGATTCCTGTCATTCACATCAATAAGATCCGCTTTGATCCTTTTGCCGGAAATATGGTAACGCAGAAGATCTTTTGTAAGCATATCAGGCATCCTCCCCGGAAGTTTTTTCATCCGGCAGTTCTTTTACCGGCACTTCATTATACTGGTAATTGCCGTAAGCACGGTGCTGACGGCGGCGGAAACTTACACTGATCTCACTTGTTCCATCACTTACCAATTCATATAAAACGGCCTGTTTTCCCTCTTTTGCCCGTAAAATACGCCCGAGCCGCTGCACATGTTCTCTGGTACTGCCGCTGCCGGAAACCACGATACCGATACTTGCTTCCGGCACATCCACACCCTCATTGAGTACTTTACTTGTAAGAAGTACCGGATATTCACCACTGCGGAACTTTTCCAGAAATTCTTTTCTTTCCGCCGCTTTTGTACGGTGGGTGATGACAGGAAGGCAGAAACACTCCCCCATAGCATACGCCGCATCATTATCCGCAGTAAAAACAATGATCCTTTCTCCGGGATTGTTCCGCAATATTTTCCATACAGCGGCAAGTTTGCTCTTTCCATACCTTGCAATACTGCGCTGTTCCAGATATCCTTTCATCGCTTCCCTTCCTCCCGGAAGTCGTGAGGCAAGAATAATAAAAGAACTCCACGCATCCTTTGCGGAAAAATCTATATTGTGCCGACGGATGAAGGAAACATATTTTTTTCTCGCAGAAGTATATCTTTCCTGTTCATCCGCAGAAAGGATCACCGGAATACGCCTTGTTATATAGGGGGAAAGCACACTTCCCTCCAATTCGTGTATATGGATCCGGCAGACCAGAGGGCCCAGCAATTTTTCCATGACTTCAAATCCCCCGTCCTCCCGTTCCGGTGTGGCACTCAATCCCAGCCGGTAGGGGGCAAGGCACATGGAGGCACTTTTTCTATTGACCTCTCCGGGGAGATGATGACACTCATCATAAATGGCAAGCCCGAATTTACTGCCGATAAACTCCATATTCAAAACGGCGGAATCATAAGTTGCCACCGTAATATCCTTTATATCGTGACTGCCGCCGCCAAGCATCCCCACTTCTGTATGAAAAAATTCCCGCAGATTCTTTTCCCACTGGATAAGCAGATCAATGGTGGGGACAATGATAAGCGTACTTCTCTCTATACTTGCCATGGCAAGGGCGGCGAGAAAAGTCTTTCCGGAACCTGTGGGCATTGCCACGATCCCACGCCCCTTGTTTTTCTTCCAGTTTTCCAATGCTTTTTTCTGATGCGAGCGGGGAGTATGGGAAGAGTGGAGTTTCAAGGGGAGCTTTTTATACTCTCTTGCCGAATCTTCCACTTCTATACCGCACGCCCCGCAAATACGCAAGATCCCGGCATAATCACTTGCGGAAGCCCGGTAAAGGCCGATCCTTTCATCTTTTACAGCAAGATGGGCAAGGACGGGGGGAAGGATTTTTCCGGCAGGATCAAGCACAAGAGTTCCGGCATCAAAGGAAAGTTTTATAAAAATTTTTTCCTCTTCATTACCGGAAGCTTCTTTCACTGGAAAACCTCATAAAACACGCATAAAAATTTATTTTTTTGTACGGAAATCGTACATTCCTGTATTGAATTCTTTTCCCCAGCCGGCAACTTTTCCGAAATAATCAAACACAATGGGCGTACATTCATCTCTTGTGATAAGGCCATCCATCCACTGGGTCTGTGTAAAGTAATACCACACATTCTCACTGCAATATTTTTCCCCCTTGACAGGTTCCCCCATAATAGCAAGCACCTCTTTCTTATCCATTCCCCTGCGGATCTTTGCCAGATTGGCAAGATTGCGTTCCTTTTCCGCCATGGAGGCACAGGAACAAAGAAGTGAAAGAATTACAACCGAACAGCAAATGTATAAAAAATGCAACAGATTCTTTTTCATTTTATTTTATTTCCTTTTTCCTTGTTTGCTCTATAATATAGCACTCATTATCTTTTGATACAAATGCAAAAACTCTTCCGGCATGGGTGCTTTGATGAAAATGGGGTCTTTTTCCCCCGGAAAAGAAAAACTTATACTTTGAGCATGAAGTGCCTGATGGGAAAGAAGAAGGATTTTTTTATCTTCTTCCGTAAGAAGTTCTTTTGTATATTTCAGGAAAAAAGTATCGTCCAGTCCGTATAATTTATCCCCTGCCATGGGAAACCCCAGAGAACATAAGACAGCCCGGATCTGATGCAGTCTGCCGGTAGAAGGGGTGACTTCCACTATACTCATTTTCCGCCCGATTTTCACAGGAGAAAAGAAAGTGGCACACTCCTCAAAATCCTGATTTTTTTTCAAAGGGGCAAATCTCTTTCTGCCGGAATATGATTGCAGACTGTGGAGAAAAGTCAATGTTTTTTCATCCGGGATGAAACGGCGTTTTTTATTTACAGGACTGAATTCATCCTGTGTCAGTATCCCCCCGGCAGTAAAGGCGGTATCCGGAAAAGAACCATGAACTATGGCAAGATATTTTTTCTCCACTTTCCGCTCCTCAAACAACCGGGAAAGGATCTTTGCCGTTTCCGGATCTTTCGCAAAAAGCGTTACTCCGGAAGTCTCTCTGTCCAGACGGTTGACAAGATATACTTTTCCAAAATCTTTTTCCACTACTTTCAACAGAGTATTGTGAAAAAATCTGCCGGAGGGGTGTACCGGAATGGCTGGGGGTTTGGCAACAGCAAAAAAATCTTTCCTTTCCAAAAGAACCAAATAGGAAGTATCCACAAAAGGCTCCTGTAAAGTTGCTTCATCCGGCACAAAAGCAAGCACATCCCCGCTGCGGAGGACCCGGGAAGAGCGCACGCTTTTCCCATTCAGAAGTATCTCCCCCCGGGAAACGGCCTCCTGCCATTGAGTCCTGCTGCGGTAGGTGAAACGGTCTGCAAGATATTGATCAAGTCTTTTTCCGGCATTTTCCGGCAGAAGAGTTGTTTCAATGATCCTTTTTTCTTCTGGTAAGTTGGGCATGAATCGTTCCTTTGTTTGTTTCCGGACCTTTTTAATATAAGACGGAAAAAACATCTTTTCAAATAAAAAATGCTTCTTTATTCATGGAGAACTTGAATTTAGCGGAAAAGGAAAGTATATTTATCGTGTATATATTATTTAAAACACACATTCAGGAGAAAACATGTTTGAAAACCTTACCAATAAATTGCAGGATGCTTTGAAAAAACTCCGTGGTCAGGCAGTGATTTCCGAAAGCAATATTGCCGAATCCATGAAAGATATCCGGGAAGCATTGCTGGAAGCGGATGTAAACAGGGAAGTAGCCGATTCTTTTGTCAGCAAAGTGGCAAAAGAGTGTCTGGGCGAAAGTGTTTTACGCAGCGTGACCCCCGGTCAACAGGCGGTAAAGATCGTTTATGATAAACTTACAAGTTTTCTCGGAGAAGCAGAATCTTTGCTTGTTTCCGGCAAAAAAACCACAGTGATCATGATGGTGGGGCTTCACGGAAGCGGAAAAACCACCACAAGCGCAAAATTATCGGTCTTTCTGAAAAAACAACAAAAACAGGCCATGCTCTGTGCCTGCGATGTTTACCGCCCTGCCGCCATTGACCAGTTGGAGATCCTGGGAAAAGAAAATGATATTCCCGTATTCTCCCGCAGAGGGGAAATGGATGTATGCCGTATTGCCTCCGAAGCTTTGCATGAAGCACAGGATAAAGGGTTTGATTATCTTATCCTTGATACCGCAGGGCGTCTCCAGATCGATACAGATATGGTTCAGGAACTCATCCGCCTCAAAAGCATGGTCTGTGCCGATGAGATCCTGCTTGTAGCGGATGCCGCCCTCGGTCAGCAGGCGGTCTCCGTTGCAAAACACTTCCACGAAGCGCTTTCCATCACAGGGGTCGTGCTTACCAAAATGGATGGGGATGCCAGAGGCGGAGCCGCCATTTCCATCAGGGAAGTCACAAAATGTCCCATTAAATTCATCGGGCTGGGTGAAAGGATCAATGAACTGGATATTTTCTATCCCGACCGTATGGCATCGCGTATCCTGGGGATGGGCGATATTCTCTCCCTTGTGGAAAAAGCCGCAGTGGAAATGGATCAGGAAGAGGCGGAAAAATTACAGGCAAAACTCAAAAAGAACGAATTTGATCTGGAAGATTTCCTTTCCCAGCTCCGGCAGATGAAAAAACTCGGCGGTCTGGAAAGCATCCTTAAATTCCTCCCCGGCGGTGATCAGCTTGCCAATATGCCCGAACTGGACGGTAAACAGTTCAAAAGCATGGAGGCGATCATCTGTTCCATGACAAAAACAGAGCGTGCCAAACCGGAAAATATCACCCCCTCCCGGAAGAACCGTATCGCAAAAGGTTCCGGAACAAAAGTGGAGGAAGTCAATTCTCTCATCAAACAGTTCCTCAATATGAAACAGATGATGAAAAAGACCGGTCTTCTGCGCAGTATGCTTTCCGGCAACATCCCCACCTCCCCCGGCGGCTTTGCCGGTCTGGGCGGTCCCGGCGGCTTCCGTATGCCTTCCAGAGGAAGCAATTTCACACCCCCCAAGAAAAAACGCAAAAAACGCTGAGTAAAAGAATGAATGAAAAAAAATCTCCTTTGATCTGGCTCATCTCCGGAGAAGCCTCCGGAGATATTTACGGAGCACAACTGGCAAACAATATCCGCAAAGAAAATCCTTCTGCCATCCTGGAAGGTATGGGCGGAGCAAAAATGAAGGAAGCAGGCGTAAATATACTGGTGGATTCCACGGAACTCGGCGTCATAGGTTTTGTGGAAGTGCTGGGAATGCTCTTTCAGTTTGTGCGTATCATGAAACTTCTGGTAACGGAAGCGGCACGGAAAAAACCGGATGTGGTCATCCTTATTGACTATCCCGGCTTCAATATCCGTTTTGCCAAACGCCTGAAAAAACTGGGGATCAAAGTATTGTGGTATATCAGCCCCCAGGTATGGCTGTGGCGGAAGTCCAATATTCCGAAACTGGCACATTATTGCAGAAAACTCATCTGCATCTTCCCCTTTGAAGTGGACATATATGATGGTTCCGGTCTGGATGTGGAATTTGTGGGGCATCCTCTGCTGGATGAAGTGGAAAAGAGAACCGATCCTGCCATAGAAAGGGATAAAAATCTTTTTCTCCTGCTTCCCGGCAGCAGAAGAAGCGAAACTTCCCGCCTTCTTATCCCCATGCTGGAATCAGCGGAAATCCTGCATAAAAAGCATCCGGAACTGCAATTTGTCATCTCCACCCCCAGGGAAAAGATCCGTACTGACATTTATAATGATCTTGCGGAATACAGAAAAACGCATCCTTCTTTCAACTTGCCTTTAACTGTGGAATGCGGCAAAACGGCATTTTATTTACAGAAATGCTGTGCCGGACTTGCCGCCTCCGGGACTGTTACAGTAGAGTGCGCTCTGGCGGGATTGCCCCTCGTTGTGGCGTATAAATTAAATCCGGTCTCCTTTTTCATTGCCCGGCATTTCATCATCCGCAAACTTTTCCGCAACTCCTTTACCATGCCCAATATCATTATGAATAAAATGATCTTTGAGGAATTTCTCCAATTCCAGGTAACAAAGGAAGCGCTTGCGGAAGCGGCAGAAAGGATCCTTCCGGCGGGTGAGAAAAGATTACAGGTGGAAAAAGGGATGGAAGAAATGAAAAAAGCCCTTTCCTCCGGTAAAGAAACCGCCGGGATGAATGCGGCAAAAATCGCACTGGGAATAGCATACGAAAAATAAGTTTGAGGAAGAAATGAGTAAAGCGACAGAAGAAACCCTTGCCAGAATACGGAAGATACGCCATGTGGTCATGGATATGGATGGAACGATCTACCGGGGCAAACAACTTTTCCCCACAACAAAACCGTTTCTTGAACTTCTGGATAAATACGGGATCGGTTATACGTTTCTTACCAATAACTCCTCCCGCAGTAAAAAAGTCTATCTCGACCATCTGGAAGAGTTCGGGATCCATATTGAGGGCAGTCAGATGTATACTTCCACAGTGAATACCGTACAGTATTTACAGAAATTCCATCCGGAAGTCAAACGCCTTTTCATGCTGGGAACTCCGGCTTTCCGTGAAGAGATGGTTTCCTATGGCTTTACGGATGTGGATATGCAGGAAGAACCCGAAGCGGTGGTAACAGCCTTTGACACAAATCTCGCTTATGAAAGACTTTGCAAGGCGGCATGGTGGATCAAACATGATAAATTATGGATCGCCACCCATCCGGATCTGGAATGTCCCACAGAACTGGAAACGACTCTGGTGGATTGCGGAAGTATCACCGCCTGTCTGGAATGTGTTTCCAAAAAGAAAGCCATCGTATTGGGAAAACCCAATAAGGAGATGATCGAACTCATTTTGGATCAGCACGGCTTGAAAAATGAAGAAGCAGTCATGTGCGGGGACAGAATGTATACCGATATACAACTTGCAGTAAATGCAAATGTCTATGGAGTATTGATTTCCGATCTCTCTCACAATGAAGTTCCGGACAACATCGCCACCTGGACGATGCCCCATTTAGGCATTCTGGGAGAGTGGATCGAAGAAGCCCGGAAGTAAGAAAGAGCGTCAATCAGTTTTCTGCAAGAAATTCCAGAAGGATCTTTGCATAGAATTGATGACCTTTCAGGGAAAAATGTACTCCGTCATCCGGTACATATAATTGCATTCTGTCCGGGTGTTCCGCCATGGCGGAAGCCAGTTCAATAACCGGTATATTCTCCTTTTTTGCAAAATCCCGCAAAGTTTTGTTGTATCTTTCGGTATGTTCAGGAAGACCGAAAAAGGAGTGCTGAGTCCCGGCTTTTGCCTGGGGTTCGGTAAGGGACTTCTGCCACGGCAGGAAACTTGCCGGGATGGTGGTCAATACGATCTTTGCTTCCGGAGCATTTTTCCGCAGGATGGAAAGAACTTCTTCAAGAAGCCCTTTTTGTTTTTCAGGCGGAAAAATGGGAGTTTTATATCCTGTGGAATAAAGGGCTTTTGTATCATTGCCTCCGCAGAAAAGGAAGATCATATCCGGCTTGACCTTGAAAAGATCTTTATACATTTCACTGCGGTAGGCATTCTGTCCGGTAAGTCTCTTATGGATCATTTCCAGAGTATCCCCGCCAACTCCGGCATTGCGGAGAGTACATTTTTTCCCCAGAAAAGCGGAAATGATGGAAGAATAATTACGCCCTCTGTCGTAATCGGTGAGACTGTCCCCGAGAAAAAGAAGATGACCTTTCTTTTTGACTTTTCCGGCAGTTTTTTTCATTTCCTCATACAGTTTTTCAGGAAGAATCGTGGCAAAAAAACTCTGTTTGGCATTCTCTTTTGCATCATATACAGCAAGACGCATCCCGTCGGGGACACACTGGGCTACTTTGAAAGAATATTGCGCCACCCCTTTTTCATCACTTGTTACTGTGTCATGTAAAACAGGTCCGAATCCTTTATTATTGTAACCGGCAAGGGCAAACTGACCCGAATAGAGATCCAGCTGGAATTTGTGATTTTTCCGGTTTGTAAGGATTTCCACATTCACTTCATCCCCTTGCAGTGCCACGGCAGATTCTTCCCGGAAACGGATCTTTACTTCCCTGTTATCAAGATACAGGAAAGAGGTATCGGAAATAACGGCAGTACCCTTTATTTCCACAGACAACCGGTCATGGCAAACCGTTTCGGAAAAAAGATCGGCTTCTTCAAAAACAAACTCTTTCTCCTCATCTTCCAGAACCATTTTTTTACTTTCCAGTACCCCGAATTCCAAAGCATTGCCTGCATACATCCTTCTTGCCCTCACAAGAAGCCGGATCTCCCCTTTTCCTTTCCCTTTCACCCGGAAACGGAAACGGCGGAAAGAGGGCATACCGCATTGAGGGTCGGCGTGTTCCAGATTGCCCAGATCCAGATAATGGGATAAAGTGCCATCCGTACATTTTACGCCGCTTTTCAGTTTTTGCGGCAACTTTTTTCCGTCAAAAAACCATTGATACAATCCTCTGGAAAAAGAGTTGTTATTGATAAGATTTGCCTCCCTGCCCTCACAGTTGGAGGGAAGAAGCTGTTTTTCTATTTCCAATTCATTTTTGATTTTTTTTGTATCGTTTCTCATTTTTATTCCCTGTATGTAATGCGTGATCAAAGTTTTTATGAAAATATATCCCGCACAGAAAAAAAGTCAAGAAGAAATTCCAAAAATTCAGAAATACTTGCACACAAAAACATACAAAACAGTCTTTTGATTTTGCCGTAAGGTGTCAAATAAAAGGATTTTTTCTGTTTTCCGCCTTGATTTTCTGCTTTTTTGTTCTATATTTTCAGCGTTGATTTTTTACCGGACAAAACAAATTAAAGGAAATGCTTTATGAACAGGATCTATGCAGCAGAAAACCTGCCTCCTCCTTTTCCCCAGGGGGAACTTGCCTTTATCAAGGATTTGAAAAAACATGTTGTTTTCACCCATCACAGAAATGATGCGGCACAACAGATACCTGATACAGTTGCCATTCTCAATGGTTTTGATGTTTCTTTCCGCTTTTCCGATGAGGAAAAAAGATTGGAAACAGCACTTTTCGATCTGGAAAGATTTTTCAAAGAAGCCGGGATCCCCACCGGAAAAGGAACGCAGATCGTTATTCAGAAATCCGATGACACGGATCTGAAAGGGGAAGATTTCCGTATTACGGTAACAAAAGACCTTATCACTTTGGAATCCAACACAAAAGAGGGGATCCGCAGAAGTATCTACCGTTTCATGGACCGCATTGCCGAACTCTGTATTCCTTACCTTGCCTTTGGTACGGAAACAAAGAAATACTGGCTGAAAAACCGTATCTCCCGCTGTTTCTTCGGGCCGATCAAACGCCCTCCTTTCAATATCGACGAATTGATGAACGATATTGATTACTATCCGGAAGAATATTTGAGCCGCCTGGCAAGAGAAGGGGTGAACGGCTTGTGGCTTACCATCACTTTCAAAGATATCTGCAAAACCTCTTTCCGTCCTCAAAACCCCGATGCCGCCCGCCGTATAGCCAAACTGCGTGCCACTGTGGCAAAATGTCTGCGTTACGGGATCAAAACCTGGGCATTCTGTATTGAACCCGCCAGCTGGAAGAGCAA
Source organism: Lentisphaeria bacterium (assembly GCA_017629515.1). Taxonomy (GTDB): domain Bacteria; phylum Verrucomicrobiota; class Lentisphaeria; order Victivallales; family UBA1829; genus RGIG5327. Next base: position 27,520 of record JAGBXB010000029.1, read on the forward strand.
AGGCAATCCCATTCCCGAAGGATACCCGGAACTGGGCGGCCCCGGCACTACTTACGCTTTGCAGAGCGGTTACGGGGAAGAAAGCAGTTTCTGCCCCAGAAGTGAAGCGGCGGCAAAATATCTTTATGAATGTACCAATTATCTTTTCAGTGAAGTTCCCGGTCTCGGCGGTATTTTGAGTATCTCCCACGGGGAACGCACCACCAGTTGTTTGAGTACATTGAGTACCTCCTCCCTCTCCGGCAAAGTCCCCTGCAAAAAGGAATGTGACTGGGATGTGGATGATATTATCAGCAATACACTTGGCCCCATGTCCAAAGGTATGCGGGATGCCAATCCGGAAGCAGAACTCATCTCCTGGCTCTATCAGCCTGCTCCCGTACAGCACGCACCCTGGATCTTCAAACTGCCCAATAAACTGCCCGCAGAAGTAAGTCTCGCCTACAACTTTGAATCCGGCTGTTCCAAAATGCAGCTGGGCAAACTGCATACCGGCGGCGATTACTGGCTCTCCTGCGCCGGTCCTTCCGACCGTTTCGCAAGAATGGCGGAAGCCGCCAGAAACAAGTGCGGTTTTGCGGCAAAATTGCAGGTGGCGTGTTCCCATGAAGATGCCACCATCCCCTATGTACCTGCCCCCGGACTTCTGTATGAAAAGTATAAAGCCATGAAAGCACTGGGCGTGGAACATGTGGTCATGTGCTGGTATTTCGGGAACTATCCCGGCTTGATGAACCGTGCCTCCGGCATGCTTGCCACAGAAGACTTCAAAGGAACGGAAATGGATTTCCTCACCCGTCTTGCCGCTCCCGAATGGCCCGGAAAAGAGAAGGAAGTGGCAGAAGTCTGGAAACTTTTTGAGGAAGCATACAGCAATTATCCCATGGACAACCAGTTCCAGTATTATGGACCTGTCCACGACGGCGTCGTATGGCCTCTGCACCTGAAACGGGCAAGAAAACAGTTGACAAGATCCTGGAAACCCGATGCCATGCCCTGCGGAGATACTCTGGGCGAATGTATGAAAACCCATACCCCCGGAGATGCGGCACTTCTCTTGCGTAAAATGAATCATCTCTGGGCGGAAGGCAATAAAAAATTGCAGCTTATCGGCAAAGATTTTGCAGATGATGCCACATGCAGAGAGGAACTTTCCGTAGCCAACGCCATGGATATCCAGTTTGCTTCTGCCGCAAATATTTTCCAGTTCTATATGTTCCGTCAGCAGCTTTTTGAAGGGGCGGAAAATTATGAAGAGATCCTCAACGAAATGGAAAAAATCGTTTATGCAGAAATGGAAAACTCTGAAAAGATGGCACTTCTCTGCAAAAACGATTCCCGTCTGGGGTATCACTCCGAAGCGGAAGTATATAAATTCTATGAAGAAAAACTCCTTTGGAGAAAAAATATCCTTAAAAACATCGTTCTGGAAGACTTCAAAGAATGCCGCAAAGCCCTTGCTTCCGGCATCACTTTCCGTCAGTTTGCCGAAAATCCCGATACAGAAAAATGCGCTCTTTCCACCTGGTATCAGAATGGTCAGGTAAAATGGAAAGCAGAGAAAGATGCCGTTAATCTGCATATCGAAGTCATCTGCGAAAATAATGATGATATCGAAGACGAATTCACCAAGATCTATGCCATGGATGTTGAAGGACTTACTTTCCCCTACCTCGTAGGCAACGGGCTGGCAAGAAAAACTGTAGAAACAGCAGATACCACCGGTGTATGCTCCTTTGCCAAAGAGGAACTCCCCGGAGCATGGAAAAGCACGTTCACCGTTCCCCTTTCCCTTTTCCAGGGCAAAAAAGAGATCCTTTTCGGTCTGGAAAGAATCGAATATCTGGCAAAAGGAGAAAGATGGACTTCCTATCCTGCCGGGAAATTTGAAAATGATGTGCGTTTGAATCTCTCCTACTTCCTGCCGGATAAACTTGTTCTTCTCACACTCTGAAAATGAGGCGGAAAAAAAATAATGGCAAGAAGAAATATGATCTCGGAAAAGATCCTTGCCAGTGCCTGTGAGGCTCTCACAGCCTGGGAGGATGGTGCAACTCTGGATGATTGTCTGGACGCATTGGAAGAAGTGGATCAGAAAGAGGGATACAACGGCAGAGCCATCAAGCCTGCCGTCTCCTCCCTGCTTTTTGAATACTTCCGGCATAAAGGTTTTGTGGATCTTCTCATCCGCAGATTTGCCAGAAAAGGCGATGTGCATAAGGAGGTACGCATTATCCTGCAATGTGCCATAACCCAGATGCTGTATCAGACCGGAATCGCTGCGGAATCGGCAGTGAATGTGGCTGTGGATCACACAAAAAACAAACTGGGAAGAGCAAGAAGCTCCTTTATCAATGCTCTTTTACGGGCTGTTTCCGCTTCACCGGATAAAGGAAATTCCCGGAATGAGATTTTTCCCGATGTGCTGTATAAAAAATATCTTGCAGATCACGGAGAGGAAAAGACAAAGGAGATCCTTGCCAATTTTGCCAGTAATCCCCTGCCCTGCTTCCGGATGCGGGAAGAGTTGGAAAAAGAAGTTCTTGATGGATATGGAGCTTCTCTCATTCCGCCATTTCCCGATGAGGAAGAATTGGTTCTACCCTTTCCTTTTTATGAATTTTCCAATGCGAAAGAATTTTTTGCCTCCCGCATACAGGATTCCGGCAAAGTCTATGTGCAGGATCCTGCCACGGCACTTTCCGTTTCCCTGGCAAAAAGTGCTTTTCCGGAGGGGATCATAACGGGAAAAGTTCTGGATTGCTGTGCTGCACCGGGAGGAAAAACCCTTATGCTGGCGGATCTTACTACCGACAAAGGAGCGAAAATCATTGCCGCAGACCGGTCGAAACAGCGGTGCGCCTTAATGAATATCAACTTCAAAAGAGCCGGTATAAGAAGTACGGTAAAACATCTTTCCGCCCAGGAAAGTTATTTCCCTGCGGAAAGTTTTTCCCTTATTCTTGCGGATGTCCCCTGTTCCAATACAGGAGTTATCCGCCGCAGACCGGACGCCCCCTGGCGGTTCAGTGAAAAAAGATTGCAGGAACTTCTTGGGCTGCAAAAAGAGATCCTCCATTGCCTTGCCCCCCTTGTGCAGAAAGGTGGTTTTCTTCTGTATTCCACATGCAGTATTGAAAAAGAGGAAGATATGGAGCAAATCAAAAATTTCCTTGCGGAGCATAAAGATTTTACTCTTGTTACAGAAAAACTCCTTTTCCCTGCCCGGTATCACGATGGAGCCTATGCTGCTCTTTTGAAGAGAAACGCCTGACAGAAAACCATAAAAATTTTACAAAATCACGCAGCAGAATAAATTTTTATTGCAAAAATTTATTTTGCTGCTTTTTTCTGTTCCGTCCGCAGCTTGTATCATTTGAAAAAAGGGCATTTACGGTGTAAATTATAATGGATGAAAAAGTATAAAAAAAAGAAAGAAGAGGTATATATTGAAAAATATCAGAAATTTCTCCATTATCGCCCATATCGACCACGGGAAATCCACTCTGGCAGACCGTTTGCTGGAAGCCACCGGTACGATCCAGAAACGGGATCTTGTTCACGCCCAGCTCCTTGACGCCATGGATCTGGAACAGGAACGGGGTATCACCATCAAATCCCACCCGGTACGCATGAAATATACCGCAAACGACGGTGTGGAATATGAACTTAATCTTATCGACACTCCCGGTCATGTGGACTTTTCCTATGAAGTCAGCCGTTCCCTTGCCGCCTGTGAGGGGGCATTGCTTCTCATTGACGCCACCCAGGGAGTGCAGGCGCAAACCGTCGCCAATGTGAATCTTGCCTTCCGGCATGATTTAAAAGTCATTCCTCTCATCAATAAGATCGACCTTCCGGCGGCGGATGTGCCTTTGTGTCTGGAACAGCTGGAAGAGATCCTTGCCATTCCCAGAGAGGAGGCTCTTCTTGTTTCCGCAAAAGACGGAACGGGAGTACCGGAGGTGCTGGAAGCCATTGTGGAAAGAGTCCCCCCGCCCGCCGACTCCGACGGCAAAGGGGATAATGCGCTTATTTTCGACTCTCTTTATGATGCCTACCGGGGAGTGGTCATCTATGCAAGAGTGTTCAATGGTTCTTTCAAAGCAGGGGATAAAATCCGGCTTTTGAGCAACTCTCTGGAATCAGAGATCAAGGAAGTAGGGGTATTCACCCCCAATATGAAAGCCCAGAGTATTCTGGAAGCGGGTTCCACAGGCTACATCATCCCCAATATCAAAACCCCCTCGGATACCAAGATCGGCGATACCATCACCAATGTAAAAAATCCCTGTTCCGAACCTCTTGCCGGATTCCGGGAGAGCCGTCCCATGGTGTTCAGCGGGATCTATCCTATTGATACAGCCGACTATGAACAGTTGAAATTTTCCATGGCGAAATTGCAGTTGAACGATCCGGCATTCGTCTATCAGGGGGAAACTTCCGCCGCACTGGGTTTCGGTTTCCGCTGCGGATTTCTGGGCTTGCTCCACATGGAGATCATTCAGGAAAGACTGCGCAGGGAATACAATATGGATATTATCGCCACCTATCCCAGCGTGATCTATCATGTTTATCTTAATGACGGAAGCATGATCAATGTGGATAATCCTGTCCACCTCCCCGATCCCACCGAGATCGACCATATTGAAGAACCTATGATCAATGCGAAAATCATGTCCCCCACCACCTATATCGGGGAGATCATGAATCTTATCATGCAGAAACGCGGTCTCTGTACCAATACGGAAAACGTGGATGCCAAACATGTGATCCTTACCGCCTTTATCCCCATGCACGAGATCCTTATCGACTTCCATGACAAATTGAAATCCATCACCAGAAGCTATGGAAGTATGGACTACGAGCCTGCCGGATATCAGGAAGGGAAACTTATCAAACCGGATATGCTTGTCAACGGGGAAAGTGTGGATGCCTTCTCCACCATCGTCCATACGGATCACGCTTACAACCGGGGCAGGATGCTTGCAGAAAGATTGGCAAAAGCCATTCCGCCCCACATGTTCCAGATCGCCATCCAGGCGGCTATCGGCGGAAAAGTCATCGCCCGTGAAACCGTGCGTGCCTACCGGAAAAACGTTCTTGCCAAGTGTTACGGAGGGGATATCACAAGAAAGAGAAAACTTCTGGAAAAACAGAAAGAGGGTAAGAAACGCATGAAAGAGATCGGTAATGTAAATATCCCGCAGGAAGTTTTTGTGGAAATTCTGAAATCCACCGACGAATAATTTTTACCACAGGAGTTTATCTATGGATTACCAGTGTAAAGTCATATCCAATGTGTGTCTGAAAGGCGATTATTACAGAATCGTCTTTTTTGCGCCGGAGATCGCAGAAAAAGCGAAAGCCGGGCAGTTTGTTCATGTTCTCATCCCCACTTTAAAAGACAGGATCTTACGCCGTCCTTTCAGCATCAATGATACCGACGCAGAAAAGGGACTTCTTACCGTTACATACAAGAAAGTAGGCAGAGGAACAGCGGAACTGGCTCTTCTGCAAGAGGGTGTCTCCTGCCGGATCATGGGGCCGCAGGGCAATGGTTTTACCGTTCCTGATGAAGAAACGTTCCCCATTCTTGTTGCCGGAGGCTATGGAAGTGCCGCAACTTTCCTTATTGCCAAACATTCCCCTCAAAAAGGGATTTTCCTTATGGGCGCAAGAAGCGAAAAAGATCTTATTCTTTTTGAAGAGTATGAAAAAGTGAATTACGATGTCCGCCTTGCCACCAATGATGGAAGCGTGGGACATAAGGGTTTTGTTACAGAACTTCTGGACGATGCCATTGCCGCTGCAAAGGGCAGAAAGATCATGATCTATGGCTGCGGACCGGAAGCGATGCTTCTTGCTCTGGGGCGTCTGGCTCTGGAAAAAGGGGTCAAAGCGGAATTGAGTCTGGATAGAAACATGTGCTGCGGAACGGGGGCATGTTTTGCCTGTGTGGTGAAAGTAAAAGATGAATCCGCCCCGGAAAAATGGCGGTACAGCAGAAGCTGCAAAGAAGGCCCTGTGTACGGGGCAGAGGAGGTCTATTATGGCTGATCTTACTACTATACTTGGTCCTTTGACCTTGAAAAACCCGGTAATGACCGCTTCCGGCACCTTTGGTTACGGTGCGGAATATGAAGAATTTTTCCCCATAAAAGAGTTGGGAGCTGTTGTGGTCAAAGGGGTCGCCCCCTGGGTCTCCAACGGCAATCCCATGCCCAGAGTGGCGGAAGTTACAAGCGGGATGCTCAATGCCATCGGCTTGCAGGGGCCGGGCGTGGATAAATTCCTCCATGACGAACACTATTTGCCTTTCCTGCGGAGATCCGGCGCAACCACCATTGTGAATATCTGGGGGAAAAAGATCGAAGATTACTGTGAAGTAGCGGAGCGTCTTACCGCAGAAAAAGAGGGGATCGCCGCTCTGGAAATCAATATATCCTGTCCCAATGTGAAAGAGGGGGGAATTGCTTTCGGAACAGATCCAAAAATGCTTTCCAAAGTGGTTTCCGCAGTCCGGAAAAGTACAAATCTCCCCCTTATCACAAAATTAAGTCCCAATGTAACGAAAATCGCCGATTTTGCCATTGCCGCACAGGATGCAGGCAGCGATATGATCTCTCTCATCAATACCATTCCCGGCATGTCTATAGATATTGAAACATTCCGTCCCCGTATCGCCAACGTGACAGGGGGGCTTTCCGGTCCTGCCATCAAACCCATTGCAGTACGCATGGTCTATGAAGCAAGTAAGGCTGTTACGATCCCGGTGATCGGTATGGGCGGGATCGTTACTGCGGAAGATGCCATTGAATTTTTCCTTGCCGGAGCCGATGCCATTGCCGTAGGTACTGCCATCTTCTCCAATCCCACTGCCCCCATGGAGGTTATTGCCGGGATCGATCGATGGCTGGATGCTCACGGGATCAAATCTCTTTCGGAAATCGTTGGCGCTGTAAAAATCTGAACAGGAAAAGAAAATGAAAGCCGGAGAAGAATTTTTCTGCCCCCATTGCCGCAAACTTAGTTTCCTGAAAAAAGTCTCTTTGATGGATAACTGGACAAAAAAAGGAGATGCTCTTGCCTGCGTCTCCTGTTCAGAAATTATTGAGGAAATAAAGAAAAGTGATCCTTTTGCAAGTACAGAAAAAAACACTTCTTTTTCTTCTTCCGCCGACCGTTTGAAAAGTCTGCTGGGGGATACTTCTGAAACAAAAAAAGTAACTCTGGAAGAAAAGGCGGGGGATAAAAATTTCTGCCGGGATTGCAAATATCTCATCAGTCACCCTTTTCTCTGCCGCTGTATGAAATATAATAAAGAAGTCAATCCCATGGAGGATTGTCCCGCCTTTGAAAAAAAGAAAATGTAAGAAAGAAGGTATAACTATGATCAAGAACAGAAAAGCTCTGGAAAAAAGTCTTTCCATGACCTGGCAGTGGTTCAGAAATTCCCTTGTTATGCACCCGGAAGATGGTTCCTGGGGCGTGGGGGAACGGGTCATGCTTACAGAAGGCAATGAAGCCATGGAGCACATCATAACATCCTTTCCCGCATGGACGCCCCATAAAGAATTTTATATCATTGAGCAGAGAAGAGCCGACTGCAATATGCAGGCAGCATATCTTTTTCTTCTGATGCACCTTCTTTCCGGCACAAAAGCCCCCTATAAGAAGACGGCGGAAAATATTCTTGACTTTCTCTATTTCCGCAGCGGACTGTTGAACCGCGGGGAAAATACTCCTTTATCGGGGCTGTGGGATTGGAGTCATATCAAAAGAAGTCACGTTATCTATTTTGATGATGATTCCTGGATGCTTTTTCTCTCCTGGAAGATCGCAAAAAAATTTCCGGCACTGGACAAAAAGTACGGGTTAAAAAAGTTTGCCCTGCTTCTTGCGGAAAGATTGCTGCCCGGTGCGATACGGTATTTCAAGGGGGAAGCTGATCCGGAAAAAGATAAAGTGGAAATGGGGTTCTACTGGCAGGGCAAGATCCTGCTGCCTCACTGGGGTTCTCTTGTATGTATGGCTCTTGCAGAAACATACAGGGAAACAAAGGAGGAAAAATATCTTTCTTTCATTGATCTTTATGAAGAATATCTTATGAAAAATGCGGATACATTTACTTCCAGTGAATTTGGTTATGCTCTTATCGGAAGTTCCTGCGCCTATTCTGTTACAAAAAATAAGAAGAGTTATATGTGCGCAAAACTTTTTGCAAATAAGATCCTTGCCATTATGGATAAAGAAACAGGGTGCATCCCCTCGGAACATTATGAAGCCCCCTCCGGTAAGGCTCTTGCCGATACCATCTACACGATGAACTGGGCAGTATTGGGACTGCAAAATATGGCTTCTCTGGATGCGTCTTATGAAGAAGCGTATGAAAAAGTACTCTCTCTTCTTCTGCAGATCCAGGACACCACAAAGAAGAAATATCTTTACGGCTGCTGGCGGGGGATGTACGATATGGAAAAAGGTCAATGGGGCGGCGGCGACCGTTTTGAGGGAGGAGCAAACAGCATTTATACCGGCTGGACCAATGCTCCCATCGCCTGGGCGTGTGCCTTTGCTCTTATGGATTCCAACTTGATGAAGGCGTGAAAATGACAAAAGCATATTTACAGGAAACTTGTTGCCGGTACGAAAAAGAGCTGCTGGAAAATATCATTCCTTTCTGGGAAAAAAATTGTGAAGATACTCTTTATGGCGGCTATTTCACCTGTCTTGACCGGGATGGAACAGTTTATGATACAGAAAAATATATGTGGATGCAGTGGCGTATCGTATATATGTTTGCCCTTTTCTATAAAGATGTAAACAAGTCGGAAAATTATCTGCGTCTGGCAAAACAGGGGTTTGATTTTCTTACAAAATACGGCAAATCCCCTGACGGCACATACTATTTTGCCCTGAACAGGGAAGGAGTCCCTTCCGTAGCTCCTTACAATATCTTTTCCGATTGCTTTGCGGCAATGGGGGCGGCGGCACTCTACCATGTGACAAAGGAAGAAAAATACAGAGTGGAAGCGTGTTCCGCCATGGATAATTATATCCGCAGGATGGATGATCCCAAAGGGAAATGGGAAAAAAGTCTTTCCGGGAAAAAGAAGAGACTTTCCCACGGACATTTTATGATGCTTGCCAATCTTGCCGCCACCATGAAGGAACTTCTGGGGACAGATCAGTATGAAGCACAGGCAGACCATGCAGTAAGAACAGTAGTGGAAAAGTTCTGGAACAAAGAAATGGGATTGCTTTTTGAAAATATCAATGAAGACGGCTCTTTTGATCTGGAAAGTTGCGAAGGGCGTTTCATCAATCCCGGTCACGGTCTGGAATCCATGTGGTTCGTCATGCAGTATGCGGAACGGAAAAACGATTCCCTTCTTGCGGAAAAAGCTGTGGAGATCGTCAAAGGGATTTTGGAAAAAGGCACGGATAAGGAGTATGGCGGGCTGTATTACTTTATGGATGCGCTCCATAAACCTCATCTGGAACTGCAATGGGATATGAAATTGTGGTGGCCGCACTGTGAAGCACTTATTGCGCTGCTTTATGCGTATAAACTTACAGGAGAAGAGTTTTATCTTGATCAATTTAAGGAAATGGATACTTATACCTGGTCGAAATTTAAAGACGATCTCCATCCGGAATGGTTCGCCTATCTCAACCGGGAAGGCAAAGTGACCCATTCTCTCAAAGGCGGAAAATGGAAAACCTTTTTCCATCTGCCCCGCATGTTGTATATGTGTTCCAAACTGCTGAAAAGCACCATTGAAAAATAAGAAAGAAAAATAAAAAATGAAGATCCTCTTTTTTTCTGATGTGCATGGAGATCCCTCTTCCATGGAACTGCTTTTTGAACGGAATAAAGAATTGCAGGCTGATAAATTTGTTTTTCTGGGGGATGCCCTTTATCACGGTCCCCGCAATTTTCTTCCGGAAGAGTATAACTGCATGAAAACAGCAGAATATTTCAATACTCTCCGGGAAAAGATCCTTGCCGTAAGAGGCAACTGCGATGCGGATGTGGAACAGATGCTTTTTGCATACCCCATGATGAGCGATTACGCACTTCTGCATACGGAAACAGCCCAGTTTTTTCTGACCCACGGTCATATCTGGAACGAAAAAACTCTTCCCCCTGTTGCCGATGGCACGATCCTTGTCCACGGGCATACGCATATTCCCGTATTGAAAGAAATAGAAAAAGACGGGAAAAAACTTACCATTTTCAATCCCGGATCCGCCACATTGCCCAAAGGGGGATTTGAGCGTTCTTTCGGTTTTTATGACGGAAAAGAACTCTCTCTGCGTCTTTTGAAAGACGGCTCCATTTTCCAGGCATAAAAAATCAGTTGTTATACAGGTTGTTCCCCAGAAATTCCCTGATGATGGAACAACCTTTTTTCAATGTATGATCATCCGGCGGGGAAGAGATGGCTATACGCATGAAAGTCTGATGCGTATGGCTTACCGTAAAACGGTAAGAGGAATAAATATTCACATTGCGCTGCTGCAACTGTCTTTCCATTTCCATTTCATCTGCAAGAATTCCGTTTACGGGAAGCCAGCGGAAAAAAGCCGCATCGGTTCCCGGCTTGACCGCCTCCGGAAAGAAACGGTCAAAGATTCTGTTCCTTTCCTTTGCACAGGCTTCTTTCAATTCCAGTATTTTGGCAGCTTTCCCGCTTAAAATCAATTCGGTCATGATCTCCGCATCCAGAGAGGAGGTCTTGATACTCAAATGGAACAGGGCGTTGAGCAGAAGTTCTCTGAATACCTCCGGAAAGGCGGCAAACGCCACCCGCAGACCGTTACAGAGCGCCATAGTGGAATTGCATATATAAATAGTCTGCTCCGGAAGCCGGGAAAACATGGAGTGGTAAGAAGTTCCGGCTATTCTGGGGATCCCTGTATTATCATCTTCAATAAGGATGAGATTGTGCCGTGCAATCACAGAAGCAAGTTCATCTTTACGTTTTTCAGGTATGGTCAGAGTGGTGGGGTTGGCGCAGTTGGGCATGAGAAAAATCCCCCTTATCCCCTCTTTCCGGCATACTTTTTCCAGTTCTCCGGCATCCATCCCCTCCTTATCCCCCCGGACAGGAATAAGCCTTATATGGGAGAGACGCGCCATACCGATAAGATTGGAATAGGTGAATTCATCCACTGCCATTTTGTCTCCGATACGGAAAAGGGAGAGCAAAGCGGCACTGATAATATTCTGGGCACCGGAAAAGATGGCGGTATGTTCGCTGTCGGTATGCACATCCATCTGTTTCATCCAGTGCGCGCCCGCCGCCCTCTGATGCACATGGCCGGCTACTTCCGTATAGGAATACAATTCTTCAATATACCCTTTTTTCAACACATTTTCACTGGCTTCAATAATGGGCGTCCTGATCCGGTCAAAGCCTTTCAGAAGCCCAAGTTCGATCATTTCCGTACTGTTTTCTGTTCTGCGGGGAACGGTTTTTCCCGGAAGAGGGGAAACAAATGTTCCTTTCCCGGTAATACCGTAGATAAGTTTTCTTTCCCGGCAGAGATTGTAAGCTTGTGTGACCGTGGTAAAATTGATATCCAGATAATCTGCCAGTTCCCGCTGGGGCGGCAGTTTCGTACCGGACGCCAGTTTTCCGGAAACAATATCTTCTTCCAGCATATTGGCAAGGGCAAGATAAAAGGGGCGTTTAAGTTTCCCTCTTTCCGGCGTCCAGCTTAAATAGAAATGTTCAAAAGAGTTTGTAGGCATTTTATTGTAATCCATACAATTTGACAGTTTGTATTGAATATACTCCCATATTATATTAAAGTCAAACCATAAAACAAAAACAGAAGGAAAATAAAAATGAAAAATGAACAGTATGAATTGAATTGTGACCTTGCCCGGATGCTTAAAGGTGGCGTGATCATGGATGTAACCACCCCGGAACAGGCAAAAATCGCCGAAGATGCGGGCGCATGCGCAGTAATGGCTCTGGAACGGATCCCCGCAGATATCCGCGCTGCCGGAGGAGTTTCCCGTATGAGTGATCCGGGTATGATCAAAGGGATCCAGGAAGCTGTCTCCATTCCTGTAATGGCAAAATGCCGTATCGGTCACATTGCCGAAGCAAAAATTCTGGAAGCCATCGAAATAGATTATATTGATGAAAGTGAAGTATTGAGTCCTGCAGATGATATCTACCATGTGGATAAAAGAGCCTTCAAAGTTCCCTTTGTCTGCGGAGCAAGAGATCTGGGGGAAGCCTTGCGGAGAATCAATGAGGGCGCAGCAATGATCCGTACAAAAGGGGAACCGGGTACAGGGGATGTGGTACAGGCTGTGCGTCACATGCGGAAAATGAATCAGGAGATCCGGAGAGTAGCAAACATGGCGGAAGATGAATTGTACGAAGCTGCCAAACAGTTGCAGGTTCCTTTCGATCTTCTGATGTATGTGCATAAAAACGCCAAACTGCCTGTGGTCAACTTTGCCGCCGGCGGCGTTGCCACTCCAGCTGATGCCGCTTTGATGATGCTCCTCGGTGCAGAAGGCGTCTTTGTAGGTTCCGGTATCTTCAAATCCGGCGATCCGGCAAAACGGGCAGCCGCCATTGTGAAAGCAGTAACCAATTATCAGGATTACAAAATGCTTGCAGAACTTTCCTGCGGACTTGGTGAAGCAATGGTGGGGATCAATCCTGCGGAAATCAAGATCATTATGGAAGAACGGGGTATCTGATGCAAATAGCAGTTCTTGCCTTGCAGGGGGATTTTGCCGAACATGAAAAAATTTTTCACTCACTCAATATCCCTACCTGTCAGTTACGGCAGAAAAGTGATCTGACAAAAGATTTTGATGCTCTCATCCTCCCCGGAGGTGAAAGTACGGTTCAGGGCAAATTACTGCGGGACCTGGATATGTTTGACGCTCTCCGAAGCCGTATTATGAACGGGCTTCCCGTTATGGCTACCTGTGCAGGAACAATCCTTCTTGCCCGGCAGATATTGGATGATACCACAGTCCATCTGGGCACATTGGGTATTTCCGTAAGAAGAAACGCCTATGGCAGACAGTTGTCCAGTTTCCATACAAAAGGCACTTTTGCGGGAATAAAAGATATTCCCATGAGTTTCATCCGTGCTCCGCAGATAGAGTTCTGCCTCCCCGGAACAGAAGTGCTTGCAGAACACGAAGGCAGAATAACCGCAGTCAGACAGGGCAATCAACTGGCAATGACTTTCCACCCGGAACTCGGGGTGGATTGCCGCATTGCAGAGTATTTCCTTAAAGAAATGCTTTAAGTTTTCCAAAAAGGCAATAAAAAAGGACTGCTGCAAACTTCAGTAAAACTTGCAGCAGTCCTGATTTTTTTCTTTTACAGGAGTGTTCAGATCTCTTCTTCACCCACTTCTTTGATCCAGCCCCGGAGGAAGTCGATGGCGGGCCCGCCCACATCCGCACAGGTATTGGAACAGAAAATGATCCCTTCGGTTTTCCCCTGTTTGATGTAATCGTAGAATGTTTCACATTCAAATTTCAATTCATCAGGGGAAAGGGGTTTGCCTGCGCCGTAGTTCCAGATATAGCAACCGGTCATGCGTTTTTTGCCCGGCGTGCGTTGGATCATACGATCAAGATCATCCCGCAGTTCATTTTTCTGCGCAGGAGTATCCATGTTCCAGTAAGTGATGCCGTCAAATTCTGTCAGATAATCGTCAATGGGGAATTCCAGCCCTCTTTTGTACCAGACCACCCAGAGATCCAAGGGACGGGGCAGAGCCGTATGGAGTCTTTCCTTCATATTGTGGATATATTCCGCAGAATATCTTGCCCAGCGTTCCTCCACACCGGGGGAAGCATGTCTGTGAGCAAAAAAGTCATCAAGGATCGCCCCCACCACATTGGGGTACTTTGCCGCCTGCCGGATCACTTCTTCCACATCTGTTTCCTGATCGTTTCTTGTGGAACCGGAGTCGCCGATAGCGGAATAGATGACTTTGGGATTGTTTTTCATCTTTTCAGATTCGGCATCAAAGGGGGGGAGAGGTTTACCGCACATCACAACACGGCAGATATTGGGGATCCCCAGAAAAGCAGCACCCTCCACAGGTTCTAGTTTATTGCCTCCGGGCAGTTTCCATCTCTCATTTCCCAGAGCATTCTGATGGGACATGGCATCCTGTCCCCAGATCCAGAAACGGTCTTTAAGTTTCATTGTAACCTCACTTTGTATTTAGATTGCTTTATAAAGTATTTCCTTTATTTTATTACTATACTTTCCCAGTTTGGAAAATAAATCCCGAAAACATTTTTTTTGTGTCAAAAAACACTGAAAAACATGAAAAAAACTCCCGATGTATCATAAATATCCCATAATATCAAATTGAAAAATTTGCTTTCTTTCTCTAATTTTGTATTCCCGGCAATTCTTTCCATCGCAAAACCGCCGACATAAAAAACAAGGATTTATAATGCCCCCTGGCCGCCTTGCCGGAATATTGCTTTTTCAAGGATCCTTCAAGTTATGACAGAAGAATGGTCAAATTTATGATATTAAAAGCATTTTTGGGGGATATTTTTTTATTTCCTCAAAAAAAACACTCCCATTTGGCATAAAAATATTTTTATTGACCGGCAGCGTTGAATATTTTTCTTGTAATTATGCGAATAAGTATGTGTATATTTGAATTTAATTAACTGAAATAATAGCGAATAAACAGTAGATTTTAAAATAAACATGTAAATATTTTAAAATAATTTGACAATATTCTGTTTATGGTATATATTTTTTATGTTTCCAAATTATTTTTGTTCAAATCAAAAGGAAGAAGAAATGGGATTTATAACACA
>JAGBXB010000030.1 GCA_017629515.1 Lentisphaeria bacterium
GCCGCCCCCCGTCAGGTGAGTGCCGGCAACCGTACCATTGTGGATACAAGAGCATGGAAGAATGGTTCATTTGATGAAGTAAAGAAGAACCCCCGTGTGCCGAAACACTGGAATCTGCATGGCAGTAAAATCGCACCTGCCTCCTGGGCATATTCCAACAATAAAGGCTATGGCGGCGATCTGGAATATCTGCTTCACCCCGGCAGTAAAACAAACTATTTTGTCCGTTTGAGAAGCGGATTTATCATAAGCAACTATACTCTGAAAAAAGGGGAATATACTGTTGTTTACCGGGCAAGAGGGAAAGGTACTCTTCAATTCCGGGTGCTGGCAAACAATACAACCGTAACCCTTCATAATGAAAAGATCGATACCGGAAACTGGAAAACTTTCCGTTTCACCTTTACCCCCCCTGCCAATAAAAACAGTAAAAAGACCTATCAGGGACTTGTGCTCTGGCCCCAGGGCAAGGATAAAAGTTATATTGATGTGGATGATATTTATTTAAGATAAAAAGTCCATTCTTTCATAAAAGATCTGCTGCTTTGTCATTGTGATATTGCAGCAGATTTTTTTTGTTTATGAAGAGAGGTTTTTTCTTTGCAAAAAACAGATTCTATGCTATATTTTCCTTTATTGAAAAAAAGGAGAAAAAATGAAAAACGGAAAACTCTTTCTGACTTTATTATTGTTTTTTACTTGCGTTTTCTTTCTGTATGCAGAGGAATTTATTGCAAAAAAGGCAACGGATAAAAATAATTTTACCTATGAATATGTGACCAATGATCCTCTCTGCGGCAGGATCTATACATTGAAAAACGGTTTGAAAGTATTTCTTTCCAGAAATCCTGTAAAGCCCCGTATCGTTATGCGGTTTGTGGTGAAAGCAGGTTTGGCGGATTCCCCTGCCGACGCAACGGGGCTGGCGCATTATCTGGAACACCTTATGTTCAAAGGTACAGATAAGATCGGTGCATTGGATTATAAAAAAGAAAAGCCTCTTCTGGATAAAATAGAACTTCTTTATGAGCAGAGAAGAAAAGAAAAAGATCCGGCAAAAAAACAGGCAATATTTCAGGAGATCGACCGTCTTTCCTTACAGGCTTCCCGATATGCTTCCGCCGGAGAATATTCCAAACTTGTGGGCTCAATAGGCGGAATGAATCTCAATGCCTTTACTTCCAACGATATAACGGCTTATGTGGTGGATATCCCCTCCAATGAATTGAACCGTCTGCTTTTTCTGGAATCGGAAAGATTGCGTAATCCGGTGATCCGGCTGTTCCATACCGAATTGGAGGCGGTGTATCAGGAGTTCAATCACGGGCAGGATAATGACGCAAGAAAGTTGTATGAAGCCATCCTTGCCCATCTTTTCCCCACCCATCCTTACGGCTGGACTCCCCTTATCGGAAAAGCTGTTCATTTGAAAGAACCCTCCATTACTCTTGTGAAAAAGTTTATGGAAAAATATTATGTGCCCGGCAATATGGCTCTTGCCCTTTCCGGCGATCTCCAATATGATGAGACGATCCTTCTTGTGGATAAATATTTTTCTTTTATGAAAAAAGCCCCTGTGCCGGAAAGAAATTTCCCTCCGGAAAAGGAGATGACGGAAAATACTGTTGCGGAAATAAAATGTGTCGGCCCCCAAAAGGTGGCTATTGCTTACCGGGTGAAAAAAGGCAAACGCAATGAATTGCTGGGGACTCTGCTTGCCAGGATCCTTTACAACGGCAGTTCCGGGATCTTTGATACTCAATTATTCACTGCCCAGAAAGTTCATTCTGTTTCCGCTTCTTTTGCCGGGATGCGGGATCATTCTTTTCTTCTGCTGCAAGGGCAGCCTGTTGCCGGAAAATCATTGGAGGAAACAGCCAATATGCTTCTGGAAAACTTTGAGAAAGTAAAAAAGGGCGCATTTGATGATGATCTTCTTCCGGCAGTTATCTCCAATTACAGAAAAAATTTTGAAAATACCAGGAACGATCCCGAAGCCGCCGCATGGCTCTTCCTGGAATCCTTTGTCGGTGCCACCCCTTATGTGGATTCATTGCGGGAACTGGGGGAAGCGGCAAAGATCACGAAAAAAGAGATCATGGAATTTGCTTCACATCTGACATATCATGTAAAGGTATTCCAACGCAACGGCAAAGAGGAAAACAGAGTTCTCATGGAAAAACCGCCTATAACGAAAGTAGCGTTGAACAGTGAAAAACTTTCCTCTTTCGGTAAGAGCTTTCTTTCCATGAAAGGCGGCAGAATACCTGATGTGGAAACTATAGATTTCCGTAAAGATATGATCCATACCGATTCTGCTTATGCGAAAAATGTATATAAACTTTTCATCAGCAATAAAAAAGCCCCTGCAAATGATAAACTTTTCTCTATGGATATTATCAGTAAAGGAGGCTCCCACCATGAGGCACTTCTTCCCGTTGCCGTCGGATATCTGGATTATCTGGGGACAAATATATATACAGCGGAAAAATTCCGGAAAATGTTTTATAAGGATGCAACTTCCCTGGCCTTTTATTGTTCACCGGATGAATGTGGAATATCTTTGAATGGTTTCGGGGAAAATCTTGAAAAAGCGTTGGAATACATCCGGCACTTTATGGATAATGTAAAAGCTGATCCCGTTGTATATAAAAAATTTGTTGCCCGTCTGGCAAAGGGGCGCGCAGAAGCAAAAAAGAAGCAGAAAAGTGTCTTCACTTCTTTGAATATGTATGCCGCTTACGGCCCTGGAAAAGAAAAAAATCCTTTCCTGTATGCGGACAGTATTTCCATAGAGGAATTATTGAAACTTGATCCGGAAAAACTCGTGCTTCTGGCAAAAAAATATCTGGGATTTACAGAGGGATGCCAAAAGATCATCAATTATGTCGGTCCCCATGATGTGAAAAAACTGGACAAAACGATTTACGAACATTTATATAAGAAGACTCTTCCGGCAAAAAATGTTGCGATTCCCCCCGAAAGAAAATTTTCTCTTCTTGCTCCCGGAAAACGCAAAGTCTACCTCTATGACTTTGATTCTGTGCAGCTGCTTTTCGGCATCCGGTCGAGAATGGGGAAATTTGATGCGGAAAAAATTCCTTATATATTGCTTTTCAATCAATACTTCGGGGCAGGGGGCTTGGATTCCATTGTCTTTCAGGAGATCCGGGAGGCACGGGGATTGGCGTACAGTGCCTTTGCTTTCTATATCACAGCAAAGGAAAAAGAAGAATATAATGCATTTGCCACCTATTCCGGCTTGCAGAAAGATAAGTTTTTTGAGGCGGCGGATGCCTTTTTTGCACTTTTGCGGTTCTTTCCGGTAAATCATAATGCTTTTGCTGTTGCAAAGGAAAATGTGATCAAGGAACTGGTTTCCCAAAGATATTATGGAGAGTTGTATTCCTTTTATAAGGCGCAGAGAAAACTGGGCATTGCAAAAGATATGCGTAAAGAGATCGTGGAAAAAATAAAGAAAATGACCTTGAAAGATCTGGAAAGATTTTTCTGTGAAGAGATTGCCGGCGGCATTTATGATGTATATATATGTGGAAAGATCCGGGATCTTGACAGAAAGAAACTTTCCCGTTATGGCGAAGTAATTGAACTGAACGCAAAAAATACTTTCGGGTACTGATAATAGAAGTACCTTTGCTTCTGACAGATATTTTGCAAATAACGGTAGAAAAAAGAAAAATGAAAAATTTTATTATGAAAGTGCAAACAGTATTTTGTTTTATTTTGTTTATGGCTTTTTTATCAACAGGATGGGCGGAAGAAGAATTTGTTTATCTTCCGGCAAATACTGTGGTATATAAGAAAGCCGATTGCGATTTGAAAAAGGATTTTTCGGCAATTACAAAAGAGCCGGTAACAGGTTTTTCTCTGGAAAAGAGAAACTGCCGTTTTGATCTGGGAACATTTTCCTATTGTTTTACTCTTCATAAAGTTGTAACAGAGAAAAAGGGGATTTTCTGGGCTTCTCCTCAATTACAGATCGATCCGGTCAAACGCAATCCGGTTCTTGCTCCGCGGGAATCGGGAAAATATGCCGGAACAGTTCTCATATTGTTTACGGTAATCTTGTTCTACCTTCTATACCATTACAGATCTTTTCTTGATAAATACTATTCCATTAAAAATATCCTTTACGCATTTTCGATAGTTCTTTTTCACAGTTCATTGTGCTTATATTTTGCTTCGCAAGTTTCTGTTCTGATCGTTCCTGTGGATGAACACTCCTATTTTTCCGTGGCAAAAAAAATATTGGCGGGGGAAATATTCCATCAGCAATATTTTTATACGATAGGATGGCCACTTGTCATGACTCCTTTTATTATTCTCTGTAAAGCAGGGAATTTTCTGGATATAGAATCTGTTATGACTTTTTTGAATTTATATATTTTTATGCCTTCTTTTATGGTTCTTGTGTATTTTATTTTGAAAAAATATACCTCATCCGGCAAAGCCCTTGCGGGTGTGTGTTTATACCGTATTGCAACTTTTCTGCTGCAATATCAGGATTTCTGGAATGAAAACAGCAAAAATCTTTTACAGGCGATTTCCTTTACCGGTATTGATACATCCGCATCCTATCAAACATATAATGCTCTCATACAAGCAGGAAATTCTGCACAAAGCGATATTCTGCCCTGTTTTCTGATTGCTCTGATGGTCTTTCTGATCCTTTATCTGAAACCGGGATATTGTTTATTGCTGCTTATTTCCGCCATAATGGGGGGTTCCTGCCTTGTCAGAGTGAATTGTATAATGTTTGCGCCCCTGATCCTGTTTGTGCTTTATTTCCATTATAAAACTGATTTGCATACATTTAAATCATATATATTGTATATTTTTTCCGGAGCAGCAGTATTTTTCCTTGTGTTCGGCTGGCAACTGTGGTTGAATCATGTTCAATTTGGAAACAGTCTGACATTTCCTTATGTTTTGCATCCGGATAAGGAAATCGTATCCGGGTTTCTGTGGAAATATGTGATTCGCAATTCCCGGTATATGTTCCAATGTCTGTATCCTTATTTTATGTGTGGATTCTTTTCTCTTCTTTTTACTTCTCAAAGATTTTTGCGCAGTATATTGGCATTATGGATCATTCCTCTTGTTGTTTTTTATCTCGGATATTCCGGTCTTGGCGGCAGTTGTGGAAGATTTATGATGCCGGTACTTATTATTTTGGTAAGTTGTACCGTCCTTTGTGATCTGTGGGGCAATACTTTCAGCTGGAAATTCAAAATTTTATCAGGCGCATCTCTTCTGCTGCAAGTAATTTTTACAACCCCATCAAATTATACTTTTACAGCTTTCCGGGCATTATATCTGCAGAATATTCCCTGTGGCCAGAGCCTTGCATTGTGGTTGAATATTGCTATCCCGGTAATTCTTTTTCTTCTGTCAATATTTTTACTGTGGAGATCCCGCAGAGAAATGCTGATCAGCTGGATGTTTATAATTTCATACGCTTCCGGCTGTATATGGCTTATTCCGGCTGCAATGCTGTTTATAATGGGGAGATTTGTTTATGATTTTATCTTGCTTGCAAATATCCCGGAATGGCTGAAAAAAATAAAACAAAAATCTTGAATGCCCGGTAATAAATTTTTAAGCACAAAGCTGCCGGAAGAGTTTTTATGTATCAGAAATGACAACAGCGTTTTGGGATTCTGCTGTTATTGCTTTTTGATTCTTCCGGAGTGTTTTTCTTACTCATCCAGTTCTGCAACAGTTTCCACTTCAAAACGGATGATGTCTTTTCTTTCATCTTCAAAATGTTCCCAGCTTACAGGAACTTTTTGTAAATGATCGCGGGTGAGTTCCGCTTTGATCCCGTTGAGCCAGAGCCGCTGGGCTTCATCTGACGGTAATTCCTCTGCATAAGAATTGCTGTCATCCGGAATAGGACACTCTTTGTGCCAAATAGTATTACGGACATGCAGAATACTGTCTTCCTGCGGAATAAGCCGGCAATATAATGTGGAATGGGCTGTCAATATATTTTCTTCCACCGCAGGCCAGAGTTCATTCTGGATATATTCTTCCATGGCATCCACTACTTCATCCCAGAGTTCAGAAGCCTCCTGGGAATCTGCGGCAAGACCCGAATCCAGAATTGCGACCGTTGCATCGTCCGCAGACAATTCCCCTCGCATTTCCGCAAAGGGACGCAATAAAATGAGTTTTTCCTCCCTTGTAAGAACTCCTTCACGCTCTTCAACATTGCAGAGATCCACTACAAGCATTTCCGAACCGTTATTTCTTACAAGAATATTCCGCAAAGAAAAGTCCCGCAATGCCAGAGAGGAGGTGTAAAACAACCCGATCAGACCTGAAAGTTTGGAAAGAAATTCAAGACGCAAAACATGATTGTGCGGTACGGCATTAAACCAGTATTCCAACGCAGTCACCGCATCCGGCAAATCCTGGGAAATGATCATGCTTTCCGTTCCGCTTTTCCCCCAGCCGGGATATTGAACAGAGGGAATGCCGTGATCGTTAAGGAGTGTTGCCGCTGTAAAGAGATCTTTTGCTCTGGAACCGAAAAGGGCCTTCACCTGTTTTGCCAGACTGTCCGGCACTTCATGGTGAACAAAATAATTCCGGCCGGCGGTATCTGCCGTTTTGAAAACAGCAAGCGCCCCATCCCGGTAGAGCAGAAATTTTTCTTCCGCATCTTCCCGGATCCTGAACCAGGGTTCAAGGCGGGTTGGATCATCTATATACCAATCCCACTCATCTATTGTTACATGATTCTCTTTCATAACCGGGTATCAGTAAAAATACCCTAATCCCTTATATTTGTAAAGGGAGTCTGATATTTTCAGACTCCCTCATCATTGTTTTTCCGGAGAGAGGTCTTCCCCGGTAAATCCCGTTTTTCAACGGCTTATTTCCGACTATTGAAAAATCTGCCGAAGATCATCTTTTACGAAAGATTCTTTTCGGCATCTGATCAGTAATCAGACCAGAATGTTTGTTGTTTCCGGATCAAAGAGGTGTGCCTTCAAGAGAAGGATGGGAAGTTCGATATTTTCCCCGACTTTGACCTGTTTGTGTGCATCTACGCGGGCAATGCAGGAGCCGCCGTTGTAGGTGGAAGCATCAAGATAGAGGTAGGTTTCAGCGCCCATAGGCTCGATAACTTCGATCTTTGCCTTGATCTTGGGAGCGTTCTTATCCAATTCTGCCAGTTCGCAGCCGATATCTTCCGGACGGAGACCGAAATAGATCTCTTTGGAAAGGAATTTTTCAGCGTGAACTTTCCATGCTTCGGGAAGAGGAATTTCCATATTGGGATTTTCAAAGTAGAACACATTGTCTTTACGGACGATGGTTCCTTTGAAGATGTTCATGGGAGGTGTTCCGATAAAGCCGGCAACGAAGGTGTTGGCGGGGTTATCATAGATATTGAGGGGAGTATCCACCTGCTGGATCAGACCGTCCTTCATCACGCAGATACGGTCACCCATGGTCATAGCTTCGATCTGGTCGTGGGTAACATAGATCATTGTGGTTTCCAGTCTGGTGTGCAGTTTACTGATCTCGGTACGCATCTGCACGCGCATTTTGGCGTCAAGGTTGGAAAGGGGTTCGTCAAAGAGGAACACTTCCGGTTTACGCACAATGGCACGCCCTACGGCAACACGCTGTCTCTGTCCGCCGGAGAGTGCTTTGGGTTTACGGTCAAGATAAGGCCCGATACCCAGGATCTCCGCAGCATCACGCACGCGTTTATCAATATCCGCTTTGGGGAATTTGCGGAGACGCAGACCGAATGCAAGGTTTTCATAAACAGTCTTGTGAGGATAGAGAGCATAGTTCTGGAAAACCATGGCGATATCCCTGTCTTTCGGGGGGACATCGTTGACCACTCTGTCGCCGATAGAGACTGTGCCGGAACTGATTTCTTCCAATCCGGCGATCATACGCAAGGTCGTGGATTTACCGCAACCGGAAGGCCCGACAAGGACCATAAACTCACGATCTTTGATAGTAAGGTTGATCTTATTGACAGCAAAAACGCCGCCGTCATACACCTTACAAACATCTTTTAAAACTACACCAGCCATTATAGCTACTCCTTGAATTTTATTAAAGGTCTATCAAATTACCGTTCTTATAATACTCCATTACAGGCATTTTGTCAAGTCTGAAATCTCCAGATAGTCTATTTTTTTTACAAAAAAACAGTTTTTCACTGAAAACTAACATCTTTTTTGTCTCTGTTTATAAAAAAGATTGTTTTTTTGCAATCTTTTTTATAAACTGCTGCAAGCCTGCAAATGCCTTATTTATTTTCTTCCCAATAGGGGGAAATTTCACGCAATCTGGCAATAACCGGGGGAAGTTTTTCCAGAACAAAATCCACTTCTTCCATGGTATTGTAACGGGAGAAACTGAACCGGATCGCTCCGTGTGCACAGGTATAAGGTATCCCCATAGCCCGCAGAACATGGGAGGGTTCCAGGCTTCCTGTGGTACAGGCACTGCCGCTGGAAGCGCATATCCCGAACATATCCAGAAGCATCAGGATGGATTCCCCTTCAATATACTCAAATGAAATATTGGTCGTATTGGGCAGTCTGTGGGCAATATCCCCATTCACCCGGACTCTGGGAATGGTTTCCAGAATGGTCTTTTCCAGTTTATCCCGCAAAGAGGCGACAAAAGTATTTTCTTTTTCAATATTATTTAAAGCAAGTTCCGCAGCTTTGCCAAGTCCGATGATGGAAGCGACATTTTCTGTCCCTGCGCGTCTGCCGTTTTCCTGATGTCCGCCAATGATATAGGGGCGGAACCGTACTCCCCGTTTTACATACAATGCACCAATGCCCTTTGGACCATGCAGTTTATGTCCGGAAAGGGAAAGCATGTCAATGGCAGAATTTTTCAAATTTATGGGGATCTTGCCAACAGCCTGAACAGCGTCCGTATGGAAGAGTGCGCCGTTTTTATGGGCGATCTCTGCAAGAAGTTCCACATCCTGTATGTTGCCTGTTTCGTTATTTGCCCACATGACGGAAACGATGGCAGTTTCATCGTCAATAAGTTCTCTTGCCGCATTCATATCCAGTACGCCGTTGGAATCCACCGGGATCTGGGATACTTTGCAGCCTCTTCTTTCCAACTCTTTGGCAAGACTCAATACGGCAGGGTGTTCCACTTTGGAGACCACGATCTTTTTTCTTTTGGGGCAGTTGAGCAATGCACTGAAAATTGCTGCATTATCACTTTCCGTTCCGCAGGAAGTGAAGATCACATTGGCGGGATCTGCCCCCAGAAGTGCGGCAAGACTTGCCTTGGCTTCATCCACTTTTTCCATCACCTGACCGCCGAAATGGTGGATGCTGGAAGGATTGCCGTAATATTCTGTAAGGTAAGGCGTCATTGCCTCAAAAACTTCCGGCGCGATCCTCGTAGTGGCATTGTTATCAAAATAGATGACTTTATTTTCCGCCATTTTATCTGACCTCCTCCACTGTGAGGGCAGGGGAAACAAACTCATTCAATTTACTCTGCACAAGTTTCTGCAAGGTGAGTTTTGCATTGGGGCAGGAAGCGCATACGCCCCGCAATCTGGCTTTTACGACTGTTCCGTCAAGGTCGATAAGTTCAATATCCCCGCCGTCCTTCATAAGGGCAGGGCGGATCTCTTTATCAATGATCTCCTGAATGAAGATGACCTTTTTTACAGGAGTGAGGGAATCAAAGTCGAACTTTTCCTCCTCTTTTTTCTCCTGTTTTTCTCTGGTGATGCCGTCAAGGATCTCCTGGATCTGGTCAAGGCACATGCCGCAGGCTCCGCCGGCTTTTGTGTAGGAAGTGACCTGTTCAAGGGTGGTAAGATTATTTTCCTGCACAACTCTGCGGATCTTGGTATCTGTTACGCCGAAGCATCTGCAAATGATCCTGCCTTCATGGTCGTCATTGTCAGTAAGTTCTTCTGTTACTTCCATGCCGTGTTTCTTTTTATAGTCGATGATGGCGGCCTGCATAGCCTCCATTCCCATTACAGAACAGTGCATTTTTTCTTCCGGCAATTCCCCCAGAACGGCGGCGATCTCCTTATTGGTGACTTTTGCCGCTTCTTCCAGTGTTTTGCCCTTAACAAGTTCTGTCAGTGCGGAAGACGAGGCAATGGCACTGGCGCAACCGAAAGTTTTGAATTTTACATCTGTGATCCTTTGTGTTGCTTCATCCACTTTGAGAAAGATCTTCAAGGCATCTCCGCAACTGACATTTCCCACTTCCGCCACAGCATCTGCGTCTTTCAGTTCCCCCACATTCCGGGGATTCATAAAGTGATCCATCACTTTTTCAGTATATTTCCACATTCTGACCCTCCTTTACTTTACCGGAGTATATTATTCATATTTCTTCAATTCTTCTTTCACTCTTTCCGCAACGACTTTTGCCGCTTCGGAAAGGGGGATCAATTCTGTATCTTTGCAACTGCGCAGACGGAATTCCGCCATACCCTGTTCCAGACTTCTGGGGGATACTGTCAGGCGGAAAGGTATTCCCATAAGGTCGGCGTCATTGAACATGAAGCCTGCTTTTTCGCCTCTGTCATCCAGTAATACTTCCACACCAAGATCATTCAGGGACTGATAAAGTTTTTCCGCAGCTTCCCCGACTCCTCCCTTATCGGGATTGAGGGCGCAGATCTGCACCTGATAGGGAGCAATACTCATGGGCCAGATGGGGCCGTAATCGTCGTGGGAATCTTCCGCAACGGTTGCCATGGTTCTTCCGATACCGATACCGTAACAACCCATGACCATAGGATGGGGTTTGCCCTCTTTGTCCAGGTAGTTGCAGTTCATGGGAGCGGAATATTTTGTGCCGAGCTGGAAGATATTTCCTACTTCGATACCTCTTTTCATCTGCAGAGGTTCACCGGTCACCGGGCAGGGGTCGCCGTCACGAACCATGGCGATATCCAGTACTTCCGCTCCGTCAAGATCTCTGCCGTAGTTGAAGTTTTTATAGTGGTAATCTGCTTCATTTGCTCCGACAACAAGGTTGGAGGACCCAACGATGGAGGGGTCAACGATGATACGGCATTTTGCCGGATCGATGCCCACCGGGGAGGCATAACCGGGGACGGCACCTGCTTCACGGATCTGATCATCTGTGGCAAATTTGATTTCCAGAAGCCCCAGATGGTTCTGCAATTTGCTTTCATTGACTTCAAAATCACCGCGGATCATAACGAAGATCAATTTCCCTTCCATATCGGAATAGAAAACAGCCTTACCGGTATTTTCCGGCTTGACATTCAGGAAAGATGCCACTTCTTCAATGGTCTTTTTCCCGGGGGTGGCAACTTTTTCCAGGGGGAGTTCTTCCCCGCTTTTTTCAAATTTCAGACCGGAAACGGCAATTTCCCGGTTGGCTTTGTAACTTTTTCCGTCCGGAGAGATGAAAATGGTATCTTCCCCGCAATCGGCTATGGACATGAATTCATGGGAAACATTTCCGCCCATCATACCGGAATTGGCTTTGATGGAGACCACATTTTTCAATCCCACTCTGCGGAAGACTCTTTCGTAGGCTTCATGGGCTCTTTCATAATAGTTTTCCAGATCCTGCTGATCGGTATGGAAACTGTAAGCATCTTTCATCACAAATTCACGCACACGGATAAGACCGGCTCTGGGACGGGCTTCATCCCTGTATTTCAACTGGAACTGATAGGTCATGACAGGCAGCTGCTTATAACTGGTAACTTCCGTACGCACCAACTGCACCATGGCTTCTTCGTGAGTCATTCCCAGAACCATGTTTTTCCCGTTTCTGTCTCTGAAACGCAAAAGTTCAGAACCAACGGAAGAAAATCTTCCGGACTCCTCCCACAATTCAGCGGGCAGCACCAGAGGCAATCTCACTTCCTGTCCGTCGATGCGGTTCATTTCCTCCCTTACGATCTTTTCGATCTTTTCCACGATTCTGTACCCCATGGGCAGAAGGGAGTAGATCCCGGCGGAAACCGCGCGGACAAATCCGCCTCTGACCAGAAGTTTATGACTTGCTATCTTTGCGTCTTTGGGATCTTCTTTGATCCTGCGGCCTACCATTTGGGACATTCTCATGATCTGCTCCATTTCTTTGAATATTTTGAAATTTGATTTTTATATGTACTCTTTCGTGATTATATAATA
>JAGBXB010000031.1 GCA_017629515.1 Lentisphaeria bacterium
ATCTCCAACTTCAAATCTTTATACTCTCCGCTGGAAAGATCAAAATATGAGCAGGCAAAATATCCGGCAAAATATACTTCCGCATTTCTTTTTGCTGCAATATCATATATATCGATCAACTCCGTTCCGAAGTCGAGAGTGATCTCATACTTCCAGTTATAGATGGAATCCGCATCCTGTTGAGTTGTTTCCGTGACAGCACCGGCAACACTTGCTTTCATCGCCACTTCATTGATAAGCGGGTGTTTCCCGTTTCCGGCGTAAAGGGGTTCTGCACCACTTTCGACCCAGTCGGAAACAGAAGCATCAAGATTGGTCACTGTTCTGGAAGTATCTTTTCTGCAATACTGAATGATATTGGCGGCTACCTGTTTGCGTTTCAAGCTATCCGTCCAGGCATCGGGAAGTGTCGCCGGATTATCTTCCCATTTCCCCAGCCATTGGAGCCCGCCTGTATCCAGACACATATCGGCATCAGCAGGAGTTCCGGCAGGGGGAGTTCCCGCGGCATGTTTTTCCAATTTTTCAGAAAAGGGGCGGGCGTTGTAGTCATAAGTTCCGCCATCTTTACCAGTGACTTTTTCATACGCTGTTCCATTCTTTTTCATACCGAAAAAGATGTTCACATCATCAAAATAACTGTTATCGTAGTCGATACGGGCAAGATTGAAACGGTGGAAAAATTCATCACTTGTCTGCTTTCCCTCACCGCTTACATCGATCCAGAAGGATTCAGAAGCGGGAGACTGGAGAAATTCCGTGTGTTTGTTGAGATCTGCCTCCCCGTCAGCAGTGACCGCTGTCCCGGAAGAGCCGTTGGCAACAACGACAAAAGAGGGCAGATCGTAAAATCTTGACGGATTTTCAAAATGGGGCTTAGCCGGAGAGGAGGCTGAATCACTGGTTGAATCATAGAGAAATCTGGTGATATTCTGAAAATGCGTATTACTCAATGTTTCCGGAGAAGCGACAAGGGCATTGCGGAAATCGATCTCCCATTCGGCAGTACCGAAGCGGTGGCTGTTTGCAGGAGTTGCCCCGGAAGCAAACGCCCCCACAGGATTTCCCAGATGGACCGAAGGATCCAGTTTTCCATGTCCGCTTGTCACGATGTAGGCAAATCTGCCCACGATCTCCCTTTCCGTTCCGCTCTTTCCATTCTCCACATATATCCATCCGGGTTGAGTCGTATCCGCCGGATTATAATTTCTTCCCAGGAAAAAGACATCAAGTCCATCCATAACGGTATTGAGTTTCCAGAGAAAATCGTGATCACTGCTTCCGGATCTGGAAACGATATTTTCCACAGAAGCACCCGCTTTGAGCAAAGCAAACGCCCGTTCAAAACCGCTTTTGGAAAGCAGACGCGCGCCCTCGACACCGGTTGTATTATTGGAGATCTGTTTATCCAGCAGGGCACTGGAAGCAAACCCCAGACCGATGACCGTTAAAAGTCCAAGTATCCCCAGCACAAAAACAATGGCGATACCTTTCTGGGAACGGATCTTACTTTTCAGTATAGCATATCTTATTCTCATACTGCACCCCTTATCTTATTCCCCTGTCCATATATACACTTCTTGTAAAAACCTGCATTTTTTCTTTCAGCAATGCGCCCACTGCTTTTTCTTCTTCCGTACTTCCGTCGGCAGTATATCGGGAAAGCAGCTCATCATTGTTGCTGTTGAGATAATCTTCAAATACAGATACAGCTGGATTCATGTTCCGTAATTTCTTTGCAGTTTCATCATCAATGGTGATAAGAGTCATAGTCACAAGTCCGGGAAACTTTGTCACCGCACTGGAAGCAGGGGAACTGTTGTAGATCTGATTGAACTGCAAAGGAGTATTCAAATTTACACTGCTCTCATTAGGCGGATATACTTTCACGTAAAACCGCACCACATTGGAGGCGACCTGCGTCCAGTTGTCTGTTGCGTGATCGGCTGTTTGCTGTGCAGCATCGGTATTGGCGTTCCACCCGGCATCAGCAAGAATGGCAAAGGGAGTATCGGCAAATGAGGCAAAAGGAGTAGAGCGCACATTTGTCACCCAGGGGATGGAAGCACTTACCTGATTATCCGCTATTGTCCGCATTTCCAGAATATTTCCATTTTTGCGGTAAAAAACTTCCGTAAGGCGGCTCACCGCATCCGGATGGGTTTTCACAGAACGGACAGTGGCAAAGGCGATCCCTTTGAACCGGGGGGCACCTCCGGTCAAAGCGGGAGCCAACCCCACATTTGCGGCACTTCCGGCATTTGCGGCAGGATCCTGTACGATAAAAAAGTAACGGTGATCTTCCGTACTTCCGACTGTCCTGCCTTCCTCATAGTAGGCACACATAAGATCGGCGGCAAGCATATTCATTGCAGTACGGGCTTCATCATAGGATACATTTCTGTTTCCGGTAGAAGTCCAGAGATTCTGGGCGGAGGAAAAGAACTGCATAAGCCCCAGCATCAATATAGCAAAAACTGCCATGGAGACAATGACCTCTACGAGAGTGAAGAATCTTTTCCGAATTGCATTTTTTATCTTCATTGTATTTTCCTCCCCTGTTACGGTCTGCTCAATTCAACAATATAGTATCTTTTCTGCCGGTTTGCATCCGGTACAGTTGCAGGCCATGCGATCTCCACATGGATCCGGACAAAATCCCCGGAAGGAACACTGACAGATCCGGAAGCATCCTGTGGTGTTTCAGGAGTAGTCCAGACTTTGGCAAAAGCACAAAATTGAGAACCATTTCCCACTTTCAAACCATAAATGCCGCCGCCGATACTGTATAGATCCGGCAGGATTTCACTGCCCCATCCCGCAGTATCAGGTTCACCGTTACTGTTAAAGTTTAATTCCAAAGGCGAAGAGGGTTCAGCAGTGGGAAAAGCAACACTCCAATTATTCTTTTTTGTCCGCTCAATATAGGCAAGAAGTGTCGTTGCCACCTGGGAAGCATGACTTTCTGCGATAGATTCCTTCGATGCTTCCAATGCAGGTACGAAAAGAGCCATGATTCCGGCGATCCCGATACCCACGACCGCCATGGCAAGGGTGATTTCCACCAAATTGTAATAAAAACGAGTTCTTTTTTTCATCTTTTCCTCCTGTTTACGTTAGGCACAAAGGCAGGAAAAATTCTTCTTTATTTGCCCTGTTTCCAGGAGCAGATATAATTTTTCGCTCTGTCTTCCTTTTCAGAACCATAGGAGAAGATCATCACTTTCGCATTGATCCTTGTATTGGTGGGCAGTTGCGCAAATCCACCGGCATTATCAATATAACCATTGAAGTTATTGTCAAAGGCTATGTTATAACGGCGTCCCCAGGGGTCGAGAATAAGATATTCCGCAGGAGTGGAATTGGGATCATTCTGCAAATCCGCCACAAAAGTTTTGGCAGGCTTCAAATACTGTTTGCGCTTGGTATTGAAAGAAAGAAGCGAAGAACTACCCTCAATAAGATTTGTGCTGCCTGTCACATTTGCCCCGTTTACGGGAGTAAAGGTCAATACTTCCATGATCGCATCATAATACCGGTTGCTTGCTCTGCTGTTGAAAGGATTCACGAGCATTTTATCATCGCTGTTCAAAGCTGCGATACTGTTGTAATTGGGAAGTGCCCGGAATGTCCCGCGATCTTTTTCATATTCCGTAAGAGCCATTTCAATAGAGTTTATATCCACTCTTGCCTGGGTCTGTTTTGCCTTCTGTTTGGCGATCCCCACAACAGGGATGGCAAGTCCGGCAAGAACGGCAATAATGGCGATGACGGTCAAGAGTTCCACCAGAGTAAAGAAACGTTTTTTCATAGGAAAACCTCCTTCTTTGATTGCTTCCAAATTTTTCCTGACCGTAATCTAACATATCAACAGAAGAAAAGCAAGAAAAAAAAATAAAATTTTTCAGTATTATTCCCCCTTACAGGTGTATATATGGTTTTTTCACCTGTTTTCCGCTTCTCTTTTGA
Source organism: Lentisphaeria bacterium (assembly GCA_017629515.1). GTDB lineage: Bacteria > Verrucomicrobiota > Lentisphaeria > Victivallales > UBA1829 > RGIG5327. Next base: position 3,970 of record JAGBXB010000031.1, read on the forward strand.
CGCGGAACGCCTCAAAAAGAAAGGATTTTTATGGGTCTCAAATTTAATAAAAAACAGCAATATGCCTGGAATATTCTCACTACATCCGGCAAAACCCGTATTCTCTTTGACGGCGGTTCCCGCTCCGGAAAGACCGCCCTCATTGTGGAATATCTTGTCCGCCGCGCTCTCCAATACCCGGGCAGCCGTCAGCTTGCCGCAAGAAAATGCCGTTCCCATGCCAAAACCTCCCTCTGGGAAGATACCATAAAAGGATATTTACGCAAATTCATCCCTGCACATCTTTTCCGTTATAATGAGTCGGAACTTTCCATCATCTTTTCCAACTCCTCCCGCATCATCATCGGCGGACTGGATGATGCCGACCGGACCGAAAAGATCCTCGGCAATGAATATATCACGGTCTATCTCAATGAAGCCACCCAGTTATCCTATCAGAGTATGCAAATGGCGATCACACGATTGTCCCAGAATGCTTTTGACAGGAAAAAACGCAAAGCCGTACCGAAACTTGTCATGGACTGCAACCCCAGAGGTCCCCGGCACTGGCTGCATTTTGTGGGCGTCCGTCACATTGATCCGGAAAGCGGAAATGTGCTTCCGGATAAAGAAAAATGGGCAAGAGTCAACTTTTCCGCCTACGACAATAAAGAAAATCTCCCGCCGGAATACCTCATCTCACTGGAAAGTCTGCCTCAAATCATGAAAGAAAGAATGCTTTCCGGCGTCTGGAGGGATAATGAAGGGGCGGTCTACGATGAATTTGATGAAGATACCCATGTCATCCCGCCTTTCCCCATTCCGGAAGAGTGGCAGAAGATCCGTGCCATCGACTTCGGCTACACCAATGCTTTTGTCTGTCTGTGGGGGGCAATCGACCATGACGGAAGATTATATATCTACAGGGAACTGTATAAAAGCCGGGAACGGACAAGAGTTCTTGCGCAGGAAATCAAAACTCTTTCCGGAAAGGAAAAATATATGACCACAGTTGCCGATCACGATGCACAGGAACGTGCCGAACTGGAAGAAGCGGGGATCATAACGAAAGGGGCGGACAAAAAAGTCATTATGGGTATTCAGGCAGTAAAAAACCGTCTGGCAAAACAGGAAAACGGCAAATGCGGTATTTATTTTTTCAATGACTTGAAAAATCTTCTTTCCGAGATCTATGATTATAAATGGCTTCCTGCTGATTCCTCCCGCAACGCAAAAGAGGAACCTTTAAAACTCAACGATCACGCTATGGACGCATTGCGTTATATGGTCATGGCTCTGGAAAAGAAAGAAAAATCTTCCACTTTCCGCAGTATTACTACTTCCATCCATACAGATGGAAGATGGAAATAAACAAAAAATATTCTGCAAGTTCGTAAACAGATACTATGAAAACAGAAAAACATCCGGCAATCATCTTTTCCGCCAATATTTCCCGATCAGCCGGATCAAGAGATAAATTAATCCTGCCGGAATCATGGTAAGCCAGATATATGCCCATCCGAAAAGATAAGCACAGGCAACGGAAAAGCCATTTTCCGGATACCGCCCGAACTTTGTTTCAATAAACATTCCCAGAGCAACGATCCCCCAGCAGACAAGAAAGAATATCCCCCATGGGACAATAGAATAATGTCCATTTTTCCGGTGGCGGAAAAGGTGGGGGAAATAATAATGCAGGAGACACATTCCAATAGGAAAATCAAGAAAAAATATGCTTCCCAAAATATTTTCCACAAAATTACGGCAGGAAAGTGTACTTGCCGGATCAAATACAAGGACAAGCACGACCGGCACAGTCAATAAGAGCGTGATCCACAAAAACCTGTAATTTTGCATCATTGCTTTTTATCCTGTTTAATGCTTTTTGTTCATATTATTATATCTCTTTTCCGGCAAATAATCAAGGCAGAGGAATTTTCCCTTTTATTTCTTCCGCCGGCAGATGAAACGGGTAAAAATGGTTGTTTTGTCACAGTTATCCCGTAATTTTCATATATAATCCATAAAATGATCCGGAAACTTGGTTTGAAACCGGAAACAAAAGTACAGGATAAGTCCCGTAGGGACGATAGAATTCAGCCCGGGGTTTTAACCCCGGGTATTACGTCCCCCCACGAAAAAAAGTCCCGCAAGGGACGCAGGAAAAAAGCCCCGGGGGAACGCTATAAGACCACAGGGCAATTACAAAAAACAGCACGGCAAGGGCATATTCTGCACTGAAAAAAGTCCCGTAGGGACGCAAGAACCAAGCCCGGGGTTTCAACCCCGGGTATTACGTCCCCCCTACGAAAAAAGTCCCGCAAGGGACGCAGGAAAAATATCATCCGGATACAGGCACATCCCTGCCATATTAGATTATTATGGAAATCTGACAAAATCAATTTTTCAAAAATCACTTTTTCACGCTCAAACATGGCAAAGATATCTGTTTTTTGAAAAATTGCGGGAGAGCTGTGAAAATTTTTCCTCTTTTCTGCCTCCCGTATTTTTATCCTGTATTCACCCTTACAGAGGTTCATCATTACCGAAATCGGTCATGGTGCCATCCGCCCAGTCCACATATTCTTTCAGGAATTTCACATGTTCGCGGTGACTGGCAATACTGTAATAGGCTGCCTGGGGAAGAATGATCCCGTCAAGGATCTTTTCACAGGTATGTTCGCAAATGGTTTCCACACTGCGCTTGAAAACATCCATGGGAACACAGCTGTAACATTCGGTCACAGGTTTTCCGGATGAACCGAAGTCATGGATATAGATCCCCTGCAAAATCTTTTTATCACTTCCGGCAAGATCCCGTACTCTTTTGATATCGTCGGCATGTGTATTCCAGTAATCAAAGGAGGGAACCCAGCACCAGCGGGAAAGCACATCAATAAAGGGGATGCCTTCTTTATAATTTTCATCCCAGTTATGATGGGAATAGGTGACAGCGGCAATTTTCAAAGCGGGATTGATCTCTTTAACTTTATCCCGGATCTCTTCAATGAGACTTCCCCCGTTGGCGGCATTGAAGTCATCAAAATGTACGCCGCAGATATTTTTATAAACCAGAGAGGCTTTGGCAATACGGATGGCGGAATCCAGATAGTTCTGATGTTCCAGAGTACAGAAAACTTTTTTCATACCGGAAAGTCTCTGCAAATGGGCATCGGAAAGCACTCCTTCCACACAGTTGGAGATCACATCTTCATCCCAGCTTTGAAAATAGGTCTGCACATATTTTTTACTGAACATACTGTTCATATAAAAACAGCGTTCTGCGCCGAGATATTGTGCCTGGGTTTCCAGACTGCATCTTGTTTTTTCAAAAGTAAACGGTGCCGATCCGGGCACTTTGTTAAGCATATATCCCCAGCACCAGATCCTGTCTTTCAGAAAACCCATATCATTCTCCTTTTTTAAGTATATTTTTTCAGAAAACACACTAACTATACACTGTCAAAAATTATAAACAAGCATAAAAAAAGAGTTTTTTCAGAAAATAAGAAAAATTTTTATTTTTTTTTGACTTTCTGACTTTACGAAAAGGGTTTTATGGGTTATTGTATAGGGTATACTTTATCAAATTGGGAAAGGATATTTATGGCAGAACTCAAATATAAACGCACGCTTTTGAAAATAAGCGGCGAATCTCTGAAAGGAGATAAAGAACACGGTTACGATGCAGAAGCTGTCCGCAGTATCGTAAAAAGAGTCAAAGAAGCTCTGGATATGGGTGCACAGATCGCTCTCGTAGTGGGAGCAGGCAACATCTGGCGGGGACTTGCCGGTTCACAGGGAGGAATGGACAGAGTGACAGCCGACCACATGGGTATGCTGGCAACCGTGATGAATGCGCTCTGCCTGAAAGATGCCTTTACAAGTGCCGGAATCCCCTGTCATGTCCATGCGGCAAGCGATCTGACCCCTTTTGCCCCCCGTTTCGACAGGGATAAAGCCCTTGCCCAGTTGGATAAAGGGGAACTTGTGATCTTTGCAGCAGGTACGGGATGCCCCTATTTCACCACCGATACCACGGCGGCATTGCGGGCTTTGGAGATCAAAGCACAGGCACTTCTGAAAGCGACAAAGGTCAATGGCATTTATACCGCCGACCCGAAAAAAGATCCTTCCGCAGAAAGATTTGAAGAGCTTTCTTTCCGTGAAGCATTGGCAAGAAAGCTGAAAGTAATGGATTCTTCCGCATTCTCTTTGTGTGAAGATAACGATCTGCATATAATCGTATTCGATTTTGCCGAAGAAGGGGCATTATGCAAAGTCCTTTCCGGAGATTTTTCCGTAGGAACTGTGGTACACTGATTATTCAAACAAAACGCAATAAAAACAGAAAACAAAAGGAGGATTTATGGCGTTGGAAAATTTGATGGATGAATTGGAAGAAAAGATGATGATGGCAGAAGATGCCATGAAAACGGATTTTCAGGCGATCCGTACAGGCAAAGCCTCCCCTGCTCTGGTGGAAAATATCACAGCAGAATATTATGGAGCAATGACCCGTATCAAAGATATGGCAGGAATCAGTACTCCCGAACCCCGTCTTCTGGTGATCCAGCCCTGGGATCAGAGTGCAGTAAAAGCCATTGAAAAAGCTCTTATCGACTCCAATCTGGGTATTTCCCCTGTAAGCGACGGAAAAATCATCCGTCTGCCCATCCCCCCGTTGAGCGAAGACCGCAGAAAAGCTCTTGCCAAACAGGTGAAAGCCCGTGCAGAAGAAGCCAAGATCTCCATCCGTAATGCAAGACGCGATGGCAATGATGCCGCTAAAAAAGCACAGAAGGCTTCCGAAATCACCGAAGATGAACTGAAAAAACTCAATGATGACATTCAGAAACTTCCAGACAGCTACATCAAGAAAATTGATGATTGCGCAGCCGACAAAGAATCTGAATTGATGGCTATTTGAGGCGTTTATGCTCTCTCATAAAAAGGCAATGTCCTCTTTTTCTGCCGCAAAAACGGCAAAAAAAGGGACTCCTTTTCCGGAAAACGGGGAAAGAAAAAATATCTTTTCCCGTTTTTATTTGCTTTTAAAGACCCATCCGGCGTACTTTCTTGCCGGGATCGCCTTTATGGGAACACTTATCCGTATGGCGGTCTCCTTTGAACTCCTGAAAAACGATCCCGCCACCTTTTCCCCCATGCCGGAATCGGATATGGCTTCTTATATAAAACTGGCGGAGGGTATTTTACAGGGAAAGTTCCCTGCCACTTTCTATTATCAGCCTTTTTATTATTCCGTATTTCTCCCATTCTGCCGCCTGTTTGGCTCTTCTTCCGCGCCGGCGGTAACGGCGATCCTTCAATCTCTCCTCGGAGGAGGGATCATTTTTCTTGCGGGGAAAAGTGCCATGCGCATCGGGGGAGTTGCTGCCGGCTTCTTTACTTCCCTCCTTACCGCATTTTCTGCGATCCTCATCTACTTTACCCCTTACGCCCTTTTAGAGATCCTGCAAGCATTTTTTATTCTGCTTCTCTTTGAGTTTACCGTAAATTCTTTGAGTACTCCCTCCTGGAAAAAATGGAGTTTGACGGGATTGATCCTTGGTTGTTCCATGCTGACAAGAGGCAATACTCTTTTTCTGTTTCCAGTTGTTCTTCTATCACTTTTTCTGCGGAAAAGTCCTCTTTTTCCGTGGAAAAAAAAGTTTATTTACGGCGGAATATTTCTTCTTTTTGTGATTCTCCCCCAACTGCCTTTTGCCGCTTACAATACAATAAAAACAGGTCATTTATCCGGTCCATCCACCGCAGGGGGCGCGGTTCTTGCTCTGGGCAATAACCCGGAGGCCGCCCCGGCAAATCTGGAAATACCCCATACCCCCTCCTGGGAAGAATGGATGAAAAAGGAAAAAGAGATCTCCATATCCCGCAGGATCTTTACTTATGCCGTAAAAGAACCGGGGGCATGGCTGGAACTCAAAAGTAAACAGTTTCTCCTTTTCTGGTCGCAGGAAGATCATCCCAATAATATTTCTGAAGAATATAATGCCATAAAAAGTTCCATTATGCGTAAGGGGAAATTTTTTCCCACTGGGATCATTATGGCTCTTGCCCTTGCCTCTCTCCTTGCGGGCTTTTACAGGAGATATTATTGGAGAAGAAAAGAATTCATGCTTCTTAGCTCATTTATTTTACTCTATGCCCTTTCTGTTACAGCATTTTATATTCTTGCAAGATTCCGCCTTCCGGTTCTTCCTCTTCTGTGTATAGCTTCCGGCGTTTTCCTTGCAAGACTTTTTCATTTTCATCCTCCGGCATTCCGACTGCGTCTGCTCCTTTTTCTTGTATTGGGTGTTTTCATCTGTTACGGAGCGTACCCTCTTTATTCTTATGTGTATGAGCCTCTTCTCATGAAAAAAATCCTCCCCCGGGGCGTTCATGTGGAATTGGAAGATCCCCATTTCCCCGGAGCGGCGCATAAAGGATGGAATTTATCCATCATGGATGCAAGCAGTATGTTTCAGGGCGGCTGGGGACAGATGGAAATAAAGGAAAATATGAATGTAACAAAATCTTTTATACTGCCGGAAAATATAAAAGAAATTCCCGGTATATCCCTGGTTCTTCCTGTCAGCGGCAACGGAGGAAGTTTTGCGGTGCAGATCAATGGAAAAAATTATTCCGTCACACCGCAAATCCATCAAAGCGGCATTTCCCATATTCCTTTTAAGGATGTCCCTGCCGCCATTTCAGAAGCCGGACAAGAAAAAAGTCTGACATTCCAGTTTCATTTTTACAATGTGGAGGGGATAAATCTGATCCATTTTGATTCCCGGCGGGACTATGGAAGAAGTTTCCTTGAAGGGGAGAAAGTCCCCTGCGAACTTTCTCTGCGCCTGCTTTTACCGCTTAATAAATAATTATCTTTTTCAAAAGTAAAAATAAGGTGTTCTTTAATGAAAAGAATGAAAAAAATCTTTGTTGGTGTCATTACTCTTATGACAATTTCCGTGTCTGTTTTTGCCCAGAATTCTTCCCTTACTCCTGCCCCCCGGGAAAAAGAGACGGCTCCTGCCGTAAAGAAAGTGGAACAGAAAACAATAGAAAAAACAGCAGTAAAAACAGTAGAAACAACAAAGGAAACTCTTTCCAAAACTATCCCTGCCCCGACGGAAAAGAAAGCAGAAGTTATCAAAAAAGAAAAGAAAAATCCTTTCAAAGCCACATGCTGGGCGTTACTTCCTCCGGTACTTGCCATTATCCTTGCCCTCCTTACCAAAGAGGTATTTTCCTCCCTCTTTTTCGGAATTCTGCTGGGGGGATGTTTTGCGGCAAATTTTGCCCCTATGCAAACCATTGACCTGATCATCGGCAAAGGCTTGATCGAAGCCATCAAAGGCACATCCGGCATCTTCCTTTTCCTTGTACTTCTCGGCGCAATCGTAGGCTTGATCAACCGTTCCGGAGCTTCCGGGGCATTTGGGAAATGGGCGCAAAACCATGTAAAGAGCCGTACCGGAGCTGTTTTTACCACATTCCTTCTCGGTCTGCTTATTTTTATTGACGATTACTTCAACTGTCTTACCGTCGGAGGGGTCATGCACCCTGTCACCGATGCAAAAAAAGTATCCAGAGCAAAACTTGCCTATATCATTGATGCAACAGCAGCTCCGATATGTATGATCGCCCCCATCTCCTCCTGGGCGGCGGCGGTCTCCCAGTATGTGACAAGCAAAGAATATTCCGGACTGGAACTTTTTGTCAGAGCCATTCCCTATAACTTCTATTCCCTCCTTACCATCCTCTTCCTTATTTTCATCACATTGCTGAAACTTGATTACGGGCCCATGGCAAAACATGAAAAAAATGCCCTGGAAAACGGCGATCTTTTTTCCGGGAAAAAACATACTGAACTTGTTCCGGAACAGATGGAACGGGGCAATGGAAGAGTCTTTGATATGCTGATCCCTCTTCTTCTTCTGATCTCCCTTTGCGTCTTTGCCCTCCTTTATGTGGGCGGAATTTTCGAGGGGAAAGATGTGGTCTCCGCTTTCGGGGATACCGATGCTTCTGTGGGGCTTCCCTGGGGGGCACTGGCGGCGATCATCCTTATGATCGTTTACTTCGGGATCAGAAGGATCGTTCCTTTCAAAAAAGCGGTGGAATGTCTGCCCAGAGGTTTCATTGCCATGGTTCCCGCCATTATGATCCTTACATTGGCAACCTCCCTTAAAAACATGACCGAACTTTTGCAGGCAAAAGATTTTATTGCCAATTTTGTCAGTTGTTCCAATCCTGCGCTGCTCCGTTTTCTTCCCATGGCGATCTTTCTCATTGCCTGTTTCCTCTCTTTTTCCACAGGGACAGCCTGGGGTACATTCGGACTGCTCATCCCCATCACCATTGCCATATTCCCCAATACCGATCCTCTCTTCTTTGTAGGGATCTCCGCCTGTCTTGCAGGAGCAGTCTGCGGCGACCACTGTTCCCCCATTTCCGATACGACCATCATGGCTGCCGCCGGTGCCCAGTGTGAACTCATTTCCCACACCTCCACCCAGCTGCCCTATGCATTGACCGTGACCGTATTTTCTGCTCTCGGCTTCCTCCTTACAGGATTTATCCGGAACTGGTTTATTGTATTCCCGCTGGTAACTATCCTTATGTTCCTCACCCTGGTCTGCCTGAAACTTATGTTGAAAAAGAAAACAGCATAAAGAAAAAGAACATACTTTGACACACAAAAAGGGGGTGTTGCAAAAGTACGATGGATTTTTTCATTGTACCTGCTCAAAAGATGAAAAAAGTTTGGTAAATATTCAAATAAATCAGAGTTTCTCAAATATATCTTTTGAGGAATATGCCCTGTAAGGGCAAAAGGCTCTGAAAGAGCCGCAGGATCACAGGGCGGGGTAAGACCTCTGAAAGAGGTCGCAACCCCGGGTAAATGTGTTGAAATAACACAAGCTCTGAAAGAGCGGC
>JAGBXB010000032.1 GCA_017629515.1 Lentisphaeria bacterium
AAAAAACAGATTTTCGTGGAAATTTATACCTCCTGTTTGCATTGCTGCAGCTTCCCAGCTTTTTTTGATGAGCTATCACATAAAACTGCAGTATGATGTAAAAAATTACCGGAATCAACTTTCTCAAACAGTTGGCAGATCCGTGGAAATCGAAGACTTCTGGCATCGTGATGCTCAAGGATTTTCTCTTGAACGGGAACCGTTGAAATCCCTGATAGCCAATCGCCCTGAAAGTTCGTTTTCTGAATTTGAATACAAAGATGCCCCAACCGCACAAAAGAAGTTGCTGGAATACAACAAAAAATATCCGGTATTCGTAAAAGCGATCCATGATTTTCTGCAGTTGCCGGTCTCCCATGTGGCACATAAAATGCCGGAGGATGGAATGCTGTACGGAGTGCTTCTGCCGGAATTAAGCGTCTTTCGGGAATCAGCCCGTTATCTGGCAATGCAAATCGCAGCGAATCCCAATAACAAACAGCTTGTGAAAAAGTGCAACAACGATTTGATAAAACTGCGGAACTGGCTGTCTGATGGGGATTGTTTTCTTGAGCATCTGGTAGGCATCGCCGTTGAGGGCATAAGATTGAATGCATTGGAAAATATTTTGAGGCAGGAAACATTTTCAAAGCAGGAGTTTGCAAGATTGATCGGTGAGCCGATTGATTGGGAAAAATCGTTGCGGTATTCTTACGGTGGTGAAGCCGCTGGTTTTAAAAGTGTCTTGGCTTACATGAATACCCCTGCATTATGGTCCCGCGAAAATGATATTGCAAATGTGGCAGTGGCAAAAAAATATATGCCGTTATTTATGGATATCCATTTGCATCGTGATTACCGCTTTGCGTTGCAAAATTATATCAAAGCCGCCACTGTTCCCTCTTCTTTATCCGGACTTGAAAAAGCCAAACTTGCCGAAGTTGATGATATTGAAATAAAACGCAATTTTTATATACTTTCCGGGATGCTGTTACCGGCATTGGGACAAATATATATCAGGAGCGCACAAATTACAGACGCCCGGAAGATGGCACTTCTTGCCGCCGAAGTTATGGAGTACCGCAAACAACACGGGAAACTTCCGGAAGATCTCTCATTTCTCCCACAAGTACCGCTGGCAAAACTGGATCACAAACCTTTGATGTATGAAAAAACTTCTTACGGTTTCCGCATCTATTCTCATACTGTGGAGGGAAAAAAGCCCGATGCCGGAAATTTGCGATACTCCTACGAAGTAATTTTTCCGGAATTTCTATTTGCCGGACAGAAGAAAAAATAATTTCTGTTTCTGTAAACGATAGTATTTTGAAACTGTATTTTTTTGACTTGACAGATGGGAATAAATATAAGCAGATGTATGGGAATAAAGAATATTTTGAATACAAAAACTTTTGAAATAACCATCCTATTTTCCCTTTTGTGATTTGCAAAACAGGGATTTTGGAAGTAAATTATTCTGTATAAGGATTTCAAAAGCCCATAATTCAAATAAAGAGGTGTATCATGGCGGAAAATATGTTGAAAGATGTGTTGGCAAAGTATAAGATCATTCCTGTTCTGGTGTTGAATGATTTGCAAAGCGGTATGGAAAGATGCCGTTTGCTTTGTGAAAATTTTCTCCCTGTTGCGGAAATAACTTTCCGGACACAGGCTGCCGAAAGTATCATCCGGCAAGTGACAAAAGAATTGCCTCAAATGTTTGTGGGCGCAGGAACGATCCTCAATGTAAATGATTTGCACAGGGCGTTCGATGCAGGTGCAAAATTTGCTGTTGCTCCCGGTTTTAATCCTGTTGTGGTAAAAGAAGCAATCAAACACAATTACGCTTTTGCGCCGGGAGTATGTACTCCTTCGGAAATCGAACAGGCATACGATCTGGGATGCCGTTTCTTTAAATTCTTCCCCGCAGAAGCTGCAGGCGGAGTAAAAATGCTTGGTGCTATTTCCGCTCCCTATAAGCATCTGGGGATCTCTTTCATGCCCACCGGCGGAGTTACCATTGATAATGCAGCAGATTACCTTGCCATGCCGGAAGTTGCCGCTGCCGGAGGAACATGGTTGAATAAAGCTGATGGGGAAGGAATCCGCCTTGCCGCAAAGAAAGCCGGATTGATCTGACGGTTGCAGCATGTTTGGGAAAAACGATAAGTTGAAAGTCGGTGTGATCGGTGCAGGGGTTTTGGGGAAACACCACACTCGGCTTTATAATGAAAATCCTGATGTAGAACTCATTGGCGTATATGATGTAGCAGAAAATGCGGCAAAGGAGGTCGCCGGTTTATACGGTGTGCAGGCCTTTGATTCCCAATTTTCACTTGCAGAAAAATGTGATGCTCTCACCGTTGCCGTTCCTGCTACATTGCATTACAGTACCGCCATGCCCCTTATTGAGATGAAAAAGCATCTCCTGATGGAGAAACCTCTTGCCGCGACAGTGGAAGAAGCCCGTACTCTTGTGGCAGCGGCGGAAAAAGCAGGAATCGTTTTTGCTGTCGGACATGTGGAAAGGTTCAATGCGGCAATGGACTTTTTGCAAAAAAACAGTTCCAATACTCTTTTTATTGAGGCGCACCGCCTTGCAAAATATCCGCCGCGCAGACCCGGTTTGCACAGACGGGGGACGGAAGTAGGTGTGGTACTGGATCTTATGATCCATGATCTTGATCTTGTCCTTACCATGGTGGACAGTCCCGTGGAAAAAATCGACGCAGTGGGGATGCCGGTATTGAGTAAAACCGAAGATATTGCCAATGTTCGGCTGAAATTCAGCAATGGCGCCGTTGCCAATGTGACTGCCAGCAGAGTGAGTAATGAACCAATGCGGAAATTCCGGGTTTTTCAGACCGATTCCTATATTTCCATGGATTATGCGAAAAGTTCCGGAAGGATCGTGAAAAAAAGTTTTCTCGGCGTGGGAACAAAAAATGTGAGTTTATGTGAAAAAAATGCGCTTGCTTCCGAGATCGCCGATTTTGTGGATGCCGTACGCTCTGCAAAAAATAATGGGGTGACTAAACTGCCGAAAGTTCCGGGTCATGCCGGGTTACGGGCGTTGGAACTGGCGTCAGCTATTACAGAAGAGATCAAAAGATATAATGGTAAATACGGTCTTTATCAGCTTAACAAATAAAACAAAATGAGGGTATTTTATGAGAATAAACAAGGAAAGTTTGAGAAAATATAAGATCCTGCTTCCTGCCTGTGCCTGTAATACAGGAAGTTTTGCAGCGGAAGAACTGGCAAAATATATAAAGAAAATGACCGGGATCACTTTGCCCGTCGTAAAAGAAAATCCGGATTCCTTCCCAGTTTTCACTTTTGAAAAAAGTTTTGATAAAGAGATCCGCTTTGATGGGTATAAAATAACCTGCAAAGGGGAAAATATCGTTTTTTCCGCAACGATGCCCCGGGGGATCCTCCACAGCGTCTATGCTTTCCTTGAAGCAAACGGCTGCTGCTGGGCGTGGATGGGGGAGAAAAATGAAGTCGTGCCGCAAAAAGATTTTCTGGATGTAACAGAAGGCATTACCAATCCGGCTCTGGAATTCAGAGGGGAATGTATTTTTTCTATCTGCAAGGAAAATACGGAAGAAATCAGAGTCATTCTGGATTTTCTTGCCAAAAACCGTTTCAATATGCTTATGACAAGCACAAGACGGACAATCAAACGCCCCGGCGGGTGGATCGTAAACTGGGTGGATGTAGAAGAGGAACTTCTGCCGGAATTGCAGAAACGGGATATGATCCTCAATATAAGTGAACACTCCGGACGCTGGTTCTTCCCCAAAAGTCTCTTTGAAGAACATCCCGAATGGTTCGCTATGAATAAAGATGGGGAAAGATTCAGTACCGGTCAGATCTGTTACGGAAATGATGAGGCTGTGGAATATCTGAAAAATGCCTATGTGGCTTATGCAAAAGAACATCCGGAAGTAAAGATTCTGGGGACATGGCCGGAAGATGGATATGGTTTCTGCCAGTGTGAAAAATGTAAAGGCGGCGGCGTTGTTCTGAAAGCGGTAAATAAAATAGCCAAAGCCCTTTATGAAGTAAGACCGGATCTGCTTGTGGAATATCTTTCCTATACAAAGGAAACAAGTGATGTGCCGCCGGATATCCTGCCGGAAAAAAATATCATCACCCTTGTTGCCAATACGGGGGTGGCGAAAGAGTGGAAAAGAAAATCCGATCTGGTTGGAGCAAAAGGTGTTTACCGGCTGCATTACCATATTACCGATAATACTGCGGAACGCGCCAATCTGCCGCTGCGTACAGAATTGACAAGAATAGACTGCAAAGAAACTCTCGATCTGGGATTGCGGGGGATCGTGCCCTTTTATATCGGAACGGATACATGGTTCCGTTCCAATTTCAATACCTATTTTCTGGGAAAATTCTGCTGGGATCCCACACTGGATTCCAACAGGATCCTGAAAGAAATGTGTGAAAAATATTTTCCCGCGGCAACAGAGGAGATGTTTGCATTATTCAACGCTCTTGTGGAACTTCCCAGAGTGAATCAGTTCATCCCGCCTCCCTGGAAATTGTGGCAGTACTGGCCTACATTGGAAAAGGATTATGACGGGGAAGAATATGAAAAAATCACTGCCGCGATGCAGAATGCATATTCTCTGTTGGAAAAGGCACGGACGAAATGCGGTGAAAGTGTGGATGAAAGACATTTTATTTCCGCTGAAAAATTTATCGAATTTCAGGAAAATATGTTTGAATCCTGGCATTGCCGCGCTCTGGCGGTGAAAGCATTCCGGAAAAATGATGCACAGACAGTAAGAAAACACATTGCTGACGCAGCAAGACTGGAAGAGAAAATGAAAAATGCCGTACAGGGACAGGATGAGAAAAAGTATGGCGTATGCGGTGCATGGATCGACTATGAATTTTTCATCTATTGGCGTGTCCAACTGGATAAACAGCTTGTGGAAATGCGGACGGAGGAAAATAAACTTCCCTTTGTGGATATGAATCCGGAAGTGGAACTGTTTCTGCCTGCCATGCTCAATAACTGATATTTACAGAAAGGAATCAAATATGGAAAAAATGAGTTACGTCGTCAAAAGGGCTTCTGCTGCTGCCGACATCCGGGGGGAATGGGATGGGGAATGCTGGAAAAATGCCAATATATTTTCTCCGGAAAATATTCTGGAAGATCCGGCAGTAAAAAAGACCTATATCCCCAAAGCCGAATGTAAAATGCTGTATGATGATGCGGCAATCTATGTGCATTGGAAAGTATTGGATAAATATGTGCAGGCTGTGGCAAAACGGGATCAGGCACAGGTCTGCCGGGACAGTTGTGCGGAATTTTTTGTCCAGCCGCAGGGAATGGAAAAATATTTCAACTTTGAGATGAGCTGCAACGGCAGACTTCTGCTTTATAAGATCGTACACTTGCGCAGCGGTGATTTTGAAAAGATCCCTCTGCGGGAACTGGCAAAGATCAAACGCTATCACACTCTCCCTGACAAAGTGTATCCTGAAGTGGAAGATGAAGTTTTGTGGCGTATCTGCTACCGTATTCCGCTGGATTTCTTTGTGAAATACGCCAATATCGATCCAAAACTTTCCGGACAGGTATGGAGAGGAAATATTTCTGTCTGTGCAGATCACTCCTCCCATTTGCGCTGGCTCACATGGTGCAAACTGCCTATCTTTGATTTCCATTATCCTGCCGCATTCGGCGATATTATTTTTGAATAAACTGAAACAAAATACACATTATACAACAAAAAGGAGTATGAAATGAGTTTGAAACTTGTAAAAGTTGCCGCTGAAACAGCCAATCTTTTCCCCAACGGGAATGAATTCTTCTTCTATGAAGAATCCCCCAAAAGTGCCGCATCCTTTGATGCAATGATGGCAAGAGACGGTAAAGAACGCTTCCTTCTGCTTACCGCAAAGGAAAATGCCGGAGAGTTTGCCGCCTTTGAAGGGGAAACCGTTTCCGGTAACGGAATTTTTGCCAAAAAAGCACCTCTTTCTGAAAAGAATGCTGCACTTCTCCGCGCTTCTTTCCCCTGGACTGCCCCTGTTCCCGTATTGAACAAAAAATGTTCTTTCGGTTGCGGTGACCGTCTCGGTCTTGCTTCTGCCGCCCATGCGGAAGTATTCAAAAAATACAATGCTTTCCCCGTATTCGCCCAGCAGTCCATCCGTGAACTCACACTGACCAAACGCACCTACCGCAGTGTTATCGACGATGCCACATTCCTTGTATTCCAGGCCGGCTATATGGGCGGTTACGGTGCCGACGGCGACCATCTCAAGAGTTTTGAACATATCGACATGGCTCTGGAAGTGGGCGTGACCATGCTTACTCTTGACCTTTCCGATGAACTGCATCCTGCCTTTGCCGATTGCTGTATCTGCGAAGTGGAAAAAGCCTACAATGCTTTGAGTGCAGATATCCGGGAAAATATGGAAAAACTCTATCTTTCCAGCCCTGTTCAGCTGAAATCTTCCAAAATTGAATTTACAAAGGAAGAGTTGATGCGCTGCGTCCTTATCTATACAGATGCTATGGATTTTGCCGCAAAAGTAGGTGCCAAACTGGAAGCACACGGTGCCGGAAAAGTGGATCTGGAAATTTCTGTAGATGAAACCAGTGCCCCCACCCTTCCCGAACACCATTACTTTGTGGCAAATGAATTGAAACGCCGCAATGTGACTTTCGCTTCTCTTGCTCCCAGATTTATCGGGGAATTCCAGAAGGGGATCGACTATATCGGTGATCTTGCTGAATTCCGTAAACAGTTCGGTCAGCATGTGGAAATTGCCGACTTCTTCGGTACTTATAAAGTCAGTGTCCACTCCGGAAGCGATAAATTCTCCGCATTCCCCATTATCGGTGAATTGACCAATGGTCATTTCCATTTGAAAACAGCCGGTACCTCCTGGCTGGAAGCTGTGGAAGCCATTTCCTTTGCCGATCCCGCACTTTTCCGCGAGATCTACAATAAGGCTTTTGCCGCTCTCCCCGCCGCATTGAAACTTTATCATATCACTGCCGACTTCTCTGTTCTTCCCAAAGAGGAAACTCTTTCCGACGATCAGCTGCCTGAACTCCTCAAATGCGTCCCCGGCAGACAGCTTCTGCACATCACCTATGGTGCGATGCTCGGCGAAGATCCGGATATGCACAACAAGATCTACCGTGCATTGTTCGTCCATGAAGATGAATACAATAAACAGCTTGATGAGCATTTTGAAAAGCACGTCAAACTTCTGGGCATCCCTGCCAAATAATTTACAGTATATCTGTAATGAAAAAGGGGCAGCTGCAAAAGTGCGGCAGCCCCTTTTTTCTGTCCGGAGATCACCAAAGCCCCGGCAGGGCGTTCAGATCCAAGCCCGTGGTTTTTTTCCTGCGTCCTTTCAGGACTTGAAAATTATTTTGCCAATCTTATCCCCCGGGTTAAAACCCGTGGCTGTGTTCCTCCGTCCCTCCGGGACTTGAAAATTACTTTGCATATTCTGCACCATTGATCACAGACGCCCCGACGGGGCTTGAATCTCTATTTACAATCTTCTCCGGGGTTTCACGTCCGGGTATTCTGATGGA
This sequence comes from Lentisphaeria bacterium, assembly GCA_017629515.1. Taxonomy (GTDB): domain Bacteria; phylum Verrucomicrobiota; class Lentisphaeria; order Victivallales; family UBA1829; genus RGIG5327. The sequence continues at coordinate 7,580 of JAGBXB010000032.1, forward strand.
GGGTAAAATAACTACTCCCGTCAAAATATTGTGATTTTTCTTTATGCTTTATGGGCAAATCAACGAAAAATAATGTTGCAATCCTGTAAACGTTATGCCCCCCTTTCTTTTATTTTATAACAGAGTTGTATTTTTCCATATTTGCGTGTAAATTATTATATAGAATGTGGAAAGGATGGAAAATGAATAATACGCAAACTCTTGATCTGGAAAAAATCTGGAAAAAAAATCTCTTTGTGATCTGGCTTTCTCAATTTCTTGCAATGGTGGGATTCGGGTGCTGTATGCCTTTCATTCCTCTTCTTCTGCGGGAAAATCTGCATATAACGGATGACTCTCTCCGGGGGATGTATGTATCCATCTACTATCTTGCCGGGATGCTTTCACTGTGCGCGGCAAATGCAATCTGGGGGATGCTTGCAGATAGATTCGGGCGGAAAATCATGCTTTTACGGGCAAGTTTCGGAGCTGCCTTCATCTATCCCTTACTTGCTTTTGCCCCGAATTTCTGGGTGTTGGTTCTCATAAGGTTCGTATGTTCTTTTTTCTCCGGTACGGTCAATCCCGCCCAGACTCTTGCGGTAAGTACCGCGCCCTCTGAAAAACACGGTTTTGTACTTGGAACGATCAGCACCGCTGTATGGAGCGGAAATATGTGCGGCTACATGGGCGGGGGACTTATGGTGGAACGGTTCGGTTATACAACAGCTTTTCTTACCTGCGGAGCGGTCTATTTCATAAGCGGATTATTGATCCTCTTTTTTGTTACAGAAAATTTCCAGAGAGCGGAAGCGGCAAAAAAGATCAAGAAAAGCAAAGGCAGTTTCAGGGAACTTGCCACACCCGGCGTATTGTGGATATTGGGACTTTTTCTCCTTATGGGGATCGCCCGCCGGATCGAACAACCTTTTATTGCCATGCAGGTGGAATTGGTGCACGGACACGGCAAAGCCGCCTTTTATACCGGAATATCCAGTGCCGCCGCAGCGGCGGGCGGAGTGGTTTCCGGTATGTTGATAGGGTATTTGTGTGACAGATTCAAACCGGGCAAACTTATGATCCCGGTTCTCATCGCAAGCGGCAGTGCAACTCTTGCCCAGGCTCTTTCTGTCAATATTGAAATGCTTATAGTCTCCCGTTTTCTCACTTATCTTGCGGCAGGGGGATTGCAGCCCATTTTACAGATCCTTCTCACCAAGATCACCAGTCCTGACCGGCAGTGAACATTTTTCGGCTGGTCTGCCAGTGTGAATACGGCAGGGGGGATCGTCTGTTCCTTTATCAGTGCCCCCATTGCTTATTTCAGCGGAGTACGGGGGATCTTTGCAGCTGCGGCAGTGATGCTTTTTGTTATGATCCCCCTTATGATCCCTGCCTCCATCTGCTGTAAAAAAGAGGAGGAAGCGGAAACGGCAAGACGGGAAGCGGAGAAAGCGGAAAGCGGGCCCGTTTTGGAAAGTTGAAAATTATTTCCATTTCTCCCGGAAAGAGGAGGGACTTTCTCCTGTACGCTTTTTGTAGAATGTGGAAAAATGATATTGATCGGAAAAAGAGAGACTTGCCGCGATTTCTTTTACAGACAACTGGGAGTACCGCAATAACCTTTGCGCCATTTCCAGTTTTTTCTGCAAAAGATATTCCACCGGAGAACAGTTGCAGTATTTATGGAAAAGCCTTACAGCATACGCCGGTGAAAGATTTTCCTGCTGACAGTAATTGGCCAGTTTGAAAGATTTATCCAGACTTTCTTCAATACATCTTTTCAGTTTCTGCACGCTTAAAGGGATTTTCTCTTCCTTTCCAGCCAGATGTGCGCCGCACGCTTCCACAAAACCATGAAAGATCACCGATGCTTTTTCATGGCACCGGGGGATGGAGGGATCAAGATTGAGAAAACTTTCAAAGTAGGAACGCAACTCTTTGGCTTCCGGGATAAAATGGACTTTGTCCAGAGCGTAAATATGATAAAGATATTCCATAAACGGGCCATCCACCACGAAACATAATTTGTGCCAGGGATCGTTTTTATCCGGATAATATTCGTGGGTACTGCCTTTGTGCAGAAAATAAACACTGCCGGAGGGAATAAAAAATTCCTCTCCGTTGGAATGGAGGCAGCCTGCTCCTTTTGTCACATATTCCACAGTGCAGACTTCGTAATTTTTTCTGCGAATCACAGGCGTCCTGTTATCTGCCTGAACTTTCTGTGCCAGATGAAATGTAAAGGGGAAATTATTGGAATTGGTCAATTTTATACATCTCCTGTAAAGAAAAATACATCATAAATACATATATATTCAGAAAATGGGATTGATATTATTGTTTAATATATTACATTAAATGTAATAAAAAAATTTTCAAGTGAAATAATCAGAAAAGGAGAAGAAAATGGCTGTAAAAAGTACAAAAAATGTAAAAAAGCCGGTCAATCTTGCTGTGATCGGTGTCAGCGGAAGGGGCGCAATGATGCTGCGTCTGCTTTTGACTATGGAAGATGTGAATATCGTAGGGGTTTCCGATTGCTATGAGGACAGATTGAAAGAGGCCGTGGATACTGTGGTGAAAGCCGGTCGGAAAAAGCCTGCCGCCTCCACCAATTACCGTGACATCCTTAATGTAAAGGGATTGGATGGTATCTTTACTCCTTCCAGCTGGACAAGCCATGTGCAGATCTGTCTGGACGCAATGAATGCAGGAGTATATGCCTCCACGGAAGTAGGGGGCGCAACCAGTATCCAGCAGTGCTGGGAACTTGTCCGCACCTCTGAAAAAACAGGAAAACCCTGTATGCTTATGGAAAACTGCTGTTACGGAAGAGAAGAAATGGCAGTATTGAATATGATTTCCAAAGGTCTTTTCGGCGAACTTGTCCATGCCGAGGGCGGCTACCGCCATGACTTGCGCGATGAGATCTGTCTGGGCCATGAACAGCGGCATTACAGACTGGATAATTATCTGCACCGTAACGGGGATGTATATCCCACACACGATGTGGGTCCCATCTGCAAATATCTCAATATCAACCGGGGCAACCGTATGATTTCCCTCTGTTCCATGGCATCCAAGTCCTGCGGACTGGAAGCATGGGTGGAAGATAATATGGACAAACATGCCTGCCTTTCTGAACTCAAAGGCAAAGATTTTGCCATGGGAGATGTGGTTGTGACCAATATCAAATGTGCCCACGGCGAAACCATCACCCTTTTCCACGATACCTCTCTTCCCCGTCCCTATTCCCGCTGTAACGTCTTGCAGGGAACAAAAGGGATATGGTCGGAAGATAAGAGAGGGGTGTATTTCCCTGCATTGTGCAAAAAGCCCCATGTATGGGAACCTCTGGAAGAGTATTATAAGAAATATGAACACCCCCTCTGGAAAAAATTCCTTTCCGATGGTGTCAAAGGCGGCCACGGCGGAATGGATTTCCTTGTCCTGCGCGGCTTTATTGAAGCCATTCAGAAACAGACCCAGACCCCTATTGATGTTTATGATACAGCCGCATGGATGGCAATAACTGCCCTCTCCGAAGAATCTGTGGCTATGGGCGGACATCCTGTTGCCATTCCTGACTTTACCGATGGAAAATGGATCAACAGAGAACCCATTGTGGAAGGGACATACTGTCTGGAAAAAGTCTGCAAACCGGGCAGAAGTCTGTAAAAGATTTTTTTTGAAAAGGGACTGCTTTACAAAAAAGGTAAGGCAGTCTTTTTTGTTTTAAATGCCGGCAGAGAGGAAAATGCCCCGCTGTTTTTATTTTTTCTGTAAACTTGTATAAAAAAAAAGACATTTATAATAAAAAATACTTGACAAGCGGCAAATCCATGCTATTTTTAAGAATGGAAAAGAGGATCAGAAAAACTCATAAAAAATAAAAAAGAAGACAAACTTATGTTCGGATGTAAAAAAAGTAAAATCGCTTTGTTTTTTGTATGGGTTTTTGCTGTAAGTGTGCTTGCAGCCGCACCCCGGTTGCAGAGCAAATTGCTCTTGCCGGAAAAGATCTATGCAGTTCCCGGTATTGAAAGCAATATTTATTACGACAATATTTTCCATACCCACAATCCTGCCAATTATTCCTTTGAGTTCCTGTGTAAAAAAGGGAATAATGGAGAGAAAAGATGGTACTATATGCCCAGGAAAGGGGATGAAGGTACTTATGACGTTACTTTGCGTGTCTGGGATGATGATGGCGTGGTAGCGGAAGCAAAAAGCCAATTGATCGTCACACCTGCTGATGCGGGTAAGGATAAAGAATTTTCCCTTATGATCGTAGGGTGCAGCGGCATTGCCATGTATAATGCCTACCCCACCCATGTGTATAATCTTTTCCGGCAACCCGGAAATCCCAAATTAACGATGGTCGGGGAAACTGGACCGGGGTGGCCCGATAAGATCGGAGAGATCCGGCATGAGGGGTACGGCGGATGGAGTTTTCTTACTTTTACCACCAGCGGCCGTATCCGTGGGAAATCACCCCATATGCGGGAAAATCCCTTCTGGAATTTCCAGACAAAAAGTCTGGATTTTGCAGCATATTTCAAAAAAAATAACGGGGGAAAAGCTCCGGATATCATTACTGTCACTCTTGGCGGAAATGATACATTCAGCGGAAAGGATGATACCATTGAAAAAATTATTTCCGGCGTGAAACAGAGAGCCGTTACTTTTTTCACAGCTCTGCGGAAAGCTGCCCCCAATGCAAGGATCGCCATTGTCATGCCCTATTATATTGCCGCCTCCCAGGATGCTTTCGGGTATAACTACGGTACTGCCGGGAACAGATGGCAGTTTAAGAAGAATTACAGGGCTTATATGCTGATGATGCTTGCTCTTGCAAAGGAAAGAAAGGATCTGAAACTGGATGTTGTTCTTACCAGCGGTGCAACGGATAATGAAAATAACGTTACGATCCATAAAATCGCCCCCAATGCCCGTAATAAGGCAGTGAAGATCAAACGTATCGGCAATGCTCTCCACCCCCTTCCTGCCGGGTATCAGCAGAGTGCGGATGTTTTCTATTGCTGGGTGAAATATATATATCATCAGCAGAAGGCAGAAAAACTCCCCGGAAAATAAGGGTTCGGAATAAAAACAATTTATATAAACAATAAACAACTGAAGGAGAAAAATTCATGAAAACACTGAAACTCACCATGACACTTGCTGCACTTTTCTGTGCGGCGCTGCTTTTTGCAGCTCCGAAAATGCAGGATAAACTGATTTTGCCGGAAAAGATCTACGCAGTACCGGGCATTGAAACCAATATTTACTATGCCAACATTTTCCGTACCATCAATCCTGCCAACTATTCCTTTGAATTCCTGTGCAAAAAGGGCAATAACGATGCCAAGAGATGGCACTTTACTCCGAAAAAAGGTGAAGAAGGTACTTATGATGTTACCTTGCGTGTCTGGGATGATGATGGCGTTGTTGCAGAAGCAAAAAGTCAGCTTATTGTGACCCCTGCGGATGCGGGCAAGGATAAAAATCTTTCCATTATGATCGTGGGATCTTCCTGTATCTCCATGTTCCATGCTTACCCCACCCATGTTTACAATCTCTGCAAAACTCCCGGCAATCCCAAACTTACCATGATCGGTGAAAACGGCCCCGGCTGGCCGGATAAAATAGGTGAGATCCGTCACGAAGGATATGGCGGATGGAGCTACAATACCTTTATCACCAAAGGAAGAGTCCGCAAAAAAGCCAATAATATGCGGGAAAGTCCCTTCTGGAACTTCAAGACCAAAAGCCTTGATTTTGTTCAGTATTTTCAGAAAAACAACAATGGTAAGGCTCCTGACCTTGTAACAGTTTCTCTTGGTGGAAATGATTCTTTCTCTGCAAAGGATGAAACGGTCAGAGAACACATGGCTGGTGTAAAGAAAAATATGATCACATTTTTTACAGCTTTGCGTAAAGCTGCTCCTGATGCAACTGTTGCCATTGTGCTTATTGACTACTCTGCCACTTCCCAGGATGCTTTCGGATATAACTATGGCAGTACCCAGACCAGATGGCAGTACAAGAAAAATTATGCAGCCTTTATCAAAATGGCACAGGCACTTGTGAAGGAAAGACCTGATCTCAAACTGGAAGTGGTTCTTCTTAACGGTGTAGTGGATACCGAGAACAATGGTCATATCTATAAAATGAATGCCAATGCCAGAAATAAAGCAACGAAAGTTCTTTTCCAGGCAAATGCCCTGCATCCCAAGCCCCATGGTTATCAGCAGGGTGCAGATGCCTTCTACTGCTGGATGAAATATATGCTCCACAGAGAGGAACAGGCAGCAAAAGCTGGAAAGAAATAAAATGACGTTATTTTGAATAGCTGTACTGTTGCGGAACGTTTCGCATAATATACATTATGTGAAATAACGCAGCAGTAAATTGAACTCAAAGCAAAAACAATAAATAAAAAAAAGGAAGAAATTATGAAAAAAATTGAGCAGAAAAGGCTTCACATAATGTATATTATGCGACGCAAGCCCTTTACTCTTATCGAACTTCTTGTTGTTATTGCCATCATTGCCATTCTTGCCGGGATGCTTCTTCCGGCATTGACCAAAGCAAGATCCAAAGCATTTTCCACCGCCTGTAAAAATCAGTTGAAGCAGTGCGGATTCTATATGCAGATGTATGCTAATGATTTCAAAGGCTGGGTTCCGGCTCATGCACGCGGCTACGATTACGAAACCGGATATCTGGACACTCTTGCCCCCTATATCGGGTGGACTCCGGATACTATTAAGAAATCTTCTATGACCGGGAATAATGAAAGGGCAATCAGTATTCTCTCCAAATTCAAAACTTTTTCCTGTCCCACCATGCCCCTGCCCAAATATCTCACTACCTATGCTGAGCTGCATCATTATACTTACGGGGTGTTTTCCTGTCCCCGTACAGCAAGTTATTCTTACTACGAACTGAAATGGCCTGAGGTAAACAGTAAAGCACATTGGAAGATCGAACTTATGAAGATCAATAATACACCTCCCCATATGGCAGATACTATTTCCCATGTTAAATCTTATGAACGAGAGGGAACGACGGTGACAGGCATATTCCAGGCGCCTTCTTTTCAGGTCAATAGCCAGGGCGATGTCGGGTATATCGGGATGCGCCATGACGGGGAAGCCAATACCCTGCGTATCGATATGGCTGTAAAAAGTTACAAAGGAAGACAGATTTTTACGGCTCCGCGTGTTGTGCGTTACAGATCCGGTAACGGTACGATTATTGATAAATGATCGATTTTCTTACTCATAAATACAAGATTTTTAATTAAGGAAAAAAAGATGAAAAAAAGTTTGTATAGTTACTTTGCTCTTGCAGCAGCAGCCTTTTTTGCGGGCTTTTCTGCTGTCGCTGCAGAAAAGGGCAATCTTGTGGCAGATCCCGCTTCTGCTGTTAAAAATACATGGAAAAAATATCCGGTTTCCGGTAAAGATTTCTGGATGCTCCTTGACCCCAGATGGTTGAATCTTAAAGGCGTTTCCCATGAAGAATTTGTACAGAAGTCCGGAACAGGATTCGTCCACCAGACCGTCTCCGGAGAAAATGTGACAAATCTGCGTGTTCTTACCATCGGGGAAATCACCTCCTATGATGCAAGAAACAGAAGAAGAAAAGCAACCATAGAGGTCATTCCCGAAGAAAAGGATATGCTGGTGACCGATCCCCAGTACCTCAATGACGGAAGTATCAGAAATTACTGTGTTTTTTCCGGTAATGTTCTGGATATGACAAGACGCTATGCCATTCATAAAAACACACTGAAATTCAAAAGTGATTTCGCCATTGCCCGCCTTGCCATCAATCATGGCGTCGGCAAAGACAACCGTATCAGCAAACTTTTGTGCAACGGTAAAGAAGTACAGATCCCTGCTGATAAAAATACTTTTGATGTGAAGATCACTCCGGCAGCAAAGGAATTTGAACTTACTGTCTATTCCTCCCCCCTGAAATATCAGGCAAAGGAATTGAATGTGCCTTATGAAGAACGATTGAAAAAGGCTCCTTTCTGGCTGACCAATATGTTCCGTGCCAATTACGGCAATATTTTCGGAACAGATGTCTGCAATTTTGATCAGGAAAGTTTTGCTTCTGTCAGAAAAAAATACGGGGAAAACTTTATCGGCTACTGGCTGCCGGAATGGGATCACAACTATATCCTTGCTGTATCCCGCCCCAATCTCCCCTATTACAAAACCATTCAGAACTTTATCAAAGTACCCTGCAATAAAGAGGATTTTGTGAAAGGCGTCCTGAAATTCTGCTGGGATTCCCATAAACCGCTTTTCGGCAAAGATCTTCTGGGTATGAGCGGTCAGGTGCTTTTCATGCATCACGCCTGTGACTGGGGAAGCACCGTTTCCGGTCTGGAAATCACCCAGGAAAAAACCGAACTTGCCGGAAGGATCTCCTTTATGTTCACCAGAGGAGCTTCCAGACAGTTTGATAAACCCATGTATATTTATCAGGCATACTATGGCGGTTCTCAATCCCCCAACAGTACCTTGCGCGGTTACACAAGAAGGATCGACTGGGGAGTAGCCCCCTCTCTCACCTTGCGTAACTTTATGGCAAGTTACTATATGGGCAACAACTATCTTGACTTTGAAGCACAGCCCTACGGGATGGTGCTGGAAGAAAAAGGCGGCAATCATTCTCTTACCGGCAATGGTAAAGTAATGAAAGAATTTTATGAATGGACTGCCTCCGACAAAGGAAAACGCGGGGAAAGTTACGCTCCCATCCTTCTCCTTGCCGACAGAAAACACGGCTATGATATGTGGTACAGAATTGCTCCCAGAGGCTGGGACAATTTCTATAACATCTATCCTCTGACCGATGCCAATTTCTTTATGGAATATGTGATGCAGGTCATCAGCCCCCGCTATGATTACAACAAGTTTGACAACCCCAAATACAGTCCCAATCTGCACAACTCCACAGTAGGGGATATTTTTGATCTCTATCTTGCCAATCCCCTTGTGAATGGGGAAGTGCGTCTGGATCAGTTGAAAAAATATCCGGTGGTAGCCCTTGTTGATGACATCACCTATACTGAAAAACTTGCCAATACCCTGAAACAGTATGTTGCAGAGGGGGGAACTCTTCTTCTTACCACCGGGCAGACCGCTCCCTTTGAAGAAGATAAAGATTTCCTCGGCGTGACCATTGGAAAAGATACAAAGAAGGAAGACGGACTTTTTGTCAATTCCCTCACCCTTCTTCCCGGTACGGAAACTGTTATGGCAACAAGCAGAAAGACTCCCCTTGCCACAAAGAAAAAATATGGCAACGGTCATGTGATCCTGCTTGCCTCCCCCTACATGAAGAAAACTGGCGACTTGACAAAAGTGCCCCAGCAGCTTGTAAAACTTTTTGAAAAGATCCAGAGCGAACTTCTGCCGGTAAAGGTGGAAGGCGATTGCCAGTACCTTTTCAATATCATGCCTGACGGCACATGGAAAGTTATCCTCATCAACAATAGAGGAATTGTAAAACTGCCCAAAGAATCCACAGAAAAACACTTCAAGGAATTTACCTCCAAAGTCACCCTTACTGTTCCTGCCGGAGTCACCATAAAGGAATTGCGGAAAAATGCCGTTCCTGCGGTGCAGAAAGGGAAAGATTTTGACAAATATACCTTTACGATTGCTCCCGCCGACATCTATGTTGTGGATATGAAAGGGATCAAATTCGGTAAGACCGTCAAAAAAGGTGCTGCCAAATTCAATAAGGTAAAGAATTATAAATTTGCCCCCTATACTCCCGTAAAAGCCAATGACGGTTATAAACCCCGTCCTGCCGCAACTCTTGCCGCCATGGGAAAAAATATGGTTGCCGCTCCTGCCATCGTTGGTTCCTGGAAAGGGGAGGGAATGAAAGAAGTCACAGGCAATGGGTATGAATTGAAATTCCACAATGTGGAAGTAAAAGACGGCGTTGCCAGATACAATACCAAACGCTCCTGGGCTACTTTGAATGCCCAACTCAAACATTCTCTTCCTGCGGTAAGTTATGAACTTGTTGTCAAACCTGCTCCCATTGAACAATGGAAGAATGTTTACGGCAGACATGTGAGAGGCGGAGTTCTTTATCCCCACCGCAACCTTATGCTGGAATATTATCACGGAAGATGGACACTTCTTCTCTTTGAAAGAATCATCTATGACCGTGTGATGGGCCCCAAAGCTGCTCCGGAATGGACACATCTCTGTGTAACAACAGAAAAAAATATTGCCAGACTTTTTGTCAATGGCAAAGAGGTGAAACGCGCTGCCGGTCCCATTAAATCCATTAATGAATTCGGCTCAAAAGCTCCCACATCCAAGATTGGTCTTACTCTCGGTTCTCTTGCCCATACCTGGCCCATCCCCTATTCTTTCCAGGGGGAAATCAAAGAGTTTACCATTCACGGTAAAACCCTTTCTCCGGAAGAGATCGCCAAACTTGCGGAAAAGGTCAAAAAATGATTTTTGAGTAAGTCTTTACGGATCACGGGGCTGTTGCCAAACCTGAAAAGGAAAATGCAGCAGTTCCGTTTTTTGTATAGTCCGGTATAACTGATTGTACTGTCGGGGACTTTTATACCTCAATCAAAAAGTATTTCCCCAAAGGCCTGGGGCGCGTGGAACGTAGGAGTCTTTTTCCATGTGATCCAATGGGGGTGACTGCTCCAATCGGCACATTTATAAATGTTGCCCGTCCAGATATCCCCTTTGCGGGGACGGGGAAAGGCGGAATATTTTTCCAGCAATTCCCAGGGGATCTGTAAGGTGGCATACCAGGTAAGGGGAGTTGTTATCTCTCCATCCACCTTTGTAAGAGAAGTTCTGCGCCTGATCTTTTTCAGTTCCGCTTCCGGAAGCATGAAGAATTTTACTCTGTTTTCCGGAAGGATCTTCACCTGTGCAAGCAGAAGAGTGCCGATGCAGTTCAATTCAAAATTAAAGTAAAAATTCCCCTTTTTCCCTCCGGGACGCAGAAAGATCTCCACACAACTGTCTGAACAAACCCCCGTCTGATCTTTCTTGAAAAATCCCCTTATATATTGATCTTTGACTTCATAGAAAACATAAAGAAAGCGATCATCATACTGTATTTTGCATTTTGTTTCCGGAATAAAGGAGGAGGATTTTCCAAGAGTGAAGAGATTATTGGCAAGAGGGATCGCCTGTATGGTATTCCAGTGACTGCCATTCCAGTTTGCTTTATCTGCCGCCATATTGCAGCTTTTCTCTGCCTTTTTAACTGTATATTTTTCCACGGTGCCTTGTCCGGCAATGGGGATATTTACCGTATTATATCTGGGAATATAGGTTCTTCCTTTGCTGTCGGTTTTCCGGAAAGATAACGAGCAATACCCCTTTTCTTTTCCGGAAAGAGTTTGCACGCTTTTTTTTCCGGAAAGGAAAGAAACTCTGCTCAATTCTATTTTCCACGCATTTGTCTCCCCGATAATGGGGGCTGTTGTCCTCCGGACCATAGAAAGTTCCACCTCCCAGCGGTCGGGAAAATGATTGACTTTCACTCTGTTTCGGAAATGATCCCAGAAACGGCTGTCCGCCAGATTCCGCAATGTTTCCGGATCATTGCTTTTATCAAGGAATGCGCCGGAACTGTTGACAAGAATGGTGAAATGTCCTGTGCGGTCACTGTAAAGATCTACCTTGATATGTTCGTCTTTTTCAATAAGAAGAGAATCCCTGACACGCCCTTTTGCTCTGCCTCTTACTTTTTCCATATCTTTTTCATAACAGCGGAATGCAAAAAAGGATAGATAGCGGTTTTCATTGATGGAGAGGGCTGCTTCCGTTTTTTGATGGGGTACATTTTCCCCGGAAACCGCTGTGAGAGGATACCATTTTTTATACTTGGAAATATTGCCGTCGCAAATGGTTTCCTGGGGCAGGATCTCGCCGGTATAAAAATTTTTATCCTCTTTTTTCCATTCTGCAAAAAGATCTTTTTTCATCCATTGGAAACTTTTTTCCAGTTGGGAGATCCTTTTATGATAGATGCTCTCCCCGGGAGTTTTCTTTTTTGCCGCGGAAAGCAATGCAAGAAAAAGATCTGCTTTTTCCTGTGTTAATTTCCCGTTGATGGGCGCAAGACTGCGGGAACGGGGGGAGGAAAGAACATTTTCCGCTTCCTGTAAAAATTTTTCCATCTCCTTTGCTGCCGGACCGAAATAGTTTTTGCAATACTCTTTCTGCAATGCGGCAAGATCCAGATGGGGATCCCAGAGTAATTGACTGTTCACATAAAGAATATAGTGCATCTGGGCTGTTTCCGCAAGAGAATTTTTTTCCGGATCAAAGGGGAGATCCATAAAAAAGCCTTTGATGGATTTTTCCTGCTGTTTCCTTGTCTCCTGTAATGCATGCATAAAATAAAATCCCTGCCGGGGGATGGTTGTGATATCATATTCATTCCAGTATTCCCGCAAAAAGACTTTTTCTTTTTTATGGATGGAAAAATATTTTTCCATTATGGAAAGGAAATTTTTTCTGTAAAAAATATTTGCATAGGTCATACAGCCGGTTGCATCCGGTACAGGAAGAAGGGACGGGGGAAACTTGTCCAGAAGTTCTTTCTTCGGCAGAAGATGATTGGGGAGGCGGAAAAGGATCTTTTTTCCGGGATGGGTTTTGGCAATATTTTCCGCTATATACATGTAGAAAGATGCGGGAATATCTCTCTGATAAGTAACCGGATACTGTTTTCTATCATATTTTTCTTTATCGGGAAAATGGATATAATCATCATCGGCAGGCGGGGGGAGAATAAGGATCTCTTCAAGACGGGGATCGCACTCAAATATTTTCCGGATCTCCTCCACACATTTTTTCCGGAAAGAGGGATCCGTATAGCGGGGAATGCCGCCGCCATAAAGAGAAGTATATCTATTGCCTTTTTCATCCAGAGCAAAGTAGTTTGGAAAAGAGTTTTCTTTTCCTTTCAGAACACGGGAAAGGGGAAGAACTCCCGCAGGGGGGAGGGCGGAACCGCTTTTCAGAAACCGGAAAAATTGACTCATTTCCTTATTGAAAGGTTTTCCGGAAGTATAAAAATACTCCTGAACAGCAAATGCCGCTTCTTTGGAAATATGCATATCGGAAAAGTGGAGATCTTTTTTCCGGGGGATGAAAAAACCCTCTTTCCCCGGAGCATAAAACCGGACTCCGGCAAGTTCCAGAAAGGCACTTACTGCATTCATTGGTCCGTAACTAGCGTAATATACTCTCTTTCCGCTCCCGGTTTTCTTTGCCGGATTGGAAAGGAGAAGAGCCTTTTCTTTCTCCTCCAGAAAAAGTTCTTTACCGGAAAAATTTTTCCTTTCAGATTGAAAAAGCGGTCCATTGAGAATAAGGATATCCCCTTTTACAAAAATATCCCATGCGGGTTTTTGGAAAGAGGGCATTTTGTAGGAGATGGTTTTTGTAAGAAGATTTTCCCCGATACAAATTTTGCCGCCTTTTGCCGGAACATGTTTTTCTGTAACGACAGGTAATTTAGCTCCGGACATGAGAAAAAGGATCTCCTGCAGATCTTCTGCCGCCTGTTTCATCTGGCAGGGGGCATTTTCCGCTATGACGATCACGCTTGATGCTTTGCCGTTTTTGATGATCTCTATAGCAGAAAGAAAATGGGAAAAAAGAAAAATTACAGTAAGAAAAAGAGAAAGGGAAAAAAGTTTCTTCATAATTAAGTGCTCCCGGGATTGTGATATATATGGGAGGTAATATAATATGCGTTTACTCTATTTCAAGTTTTTTATTTTAAATGTGTGCTTTTTTACGCATGTTTTTATAATGCCGCCAAAGAAAAAAAAGAAGGGACTGCCGTAAAAAAATATAGCAGTCCCGTAAGAAAATAGAAAAATTCTTACTCGAAATATCTTTCAGAAATAAATTTATAACTGGATGCAAGAGCGTCAAAGGGATCAATGCCGTTGCAGTTGTCCTGTTCCACGATGTAATATTCCACTCCGGCATTTTTTGCGGCATCCATGATTTCGTCCCAGTAAAGATTGCCGCTGCCGACAGGCTGCATGATCCGTTCAAAAGCAAAGTTCATTCCGTAATCTTTCAGGTGCAGCAAATCCTGTCTTCCCGCAAGTTTATTGATCCATTTTGCCGGGTTCTGACCGCCTGCCTGTACCCAGAATGTATCGATTTCCGCTTTCAGGAAAGGGGCTTCTTTGTAGAGGATATCCAGAAAAAATTCCCCGTCAAGTTTCACAAATTCGGAAGCGTGATTATGGTAACTTAATACCAGACCTTCTTTTGCCATTTTTTCCGCTGCTGTGTTTAATTTACGGGCAAACATCACAGCACCATTACGGGTGCGGGGGAAATAATGGGGATGGGGATAGGCGGTGTGTTTGCAGGAAAGTTTTTTCAGTCGGGCGATAACAGTATCGGTTTCGTCAAAGATTTTGGCAGAAGCTTCGTGGGTGGCACAGATGACAAGACCATTGTCATTGGCATATTGGAGGAGCAAATCTTCCTCAATAGGGCCCATGCCGGAAAGCTGAACGGCATCGTAACCGATCTTTTTGACTTTTTCCAGAGTTCCTGCAATATCATCAGGCGTTTTGAGGTAGTCGCGCAAGGTGTAAAGCTGGACAGCCAGTTGTGATTTTTTCATTTTGTTTTCTCCTGTTTAAAATGTTTGCAGTTTGAAACCGTAAAATATTTATGTCCCGGAAACAGACATTTATTAAAATGTCAAATTTGAGTTTTTTTCTCTGTTTCTGTGGAAAACTGAACAAGAAATACAGCAGCAAAGATCAGCGCACAGCCGATAAGATTCTGCAAACTGTATTTTTCATTGAGAAGAAAATACCCCCAGATCACCGCAAAAACCGAAGCCGTACTCAAAATAATGGATGCCGTTGCCGGATGCACATATTTCTGCGCCGCCACCTGTACCGTACAGGCACCTCCGATAGCCAGTACCCCGCAGAAAAGCAGGGGGAGAGTTGTGGCAATAATATTTTGCGTACTGCACTGTTCTCCGGAAACAAGAGCCGCAAACCCGGAAAGAACTGCTACTGTCAGAAATTGTACAGCCGCCAGAAGCAATGCATCTCCTTCCGGAGCAAAACGGGCAAGAAAAATAAATTGAAATGCAAAACATACAGCACACAAAAGCATAAGAAGATCACCGGCATTGCCAATGGTTTTCATGGAACTGTCGGCACAGAGAAGAAACGCCCCCGCTGTGGAAACAAATGAAGCAAGCCAGATCTTCCAGTTGGATCTTTTTTTGATGAAAATACCGATGAGGGGGATCATGATCACATAAAGTGCGGTAAGGAATCCGGCTTTTCCGGCAGAGGTGTAAAGAAGTCCGAACTGTTGCAGGATCTCGCCTCCGGCAAGACAGATCCCACAGACAAATCCGCCAATAAGAAGTTTTTTATCCGGACGCTTTTTTCTTACAAACAATACCGGCAGAAGTACAAGACAGCCGATAAGATAACGCCAGAAAACAAAATATAACGGTGTCATGCTTTTCATGGCTTCCGCCTGCGCTGAATAGGATAAACCCCAGATTACAGCCGTGATCAAAAGGGATAGAGATGCCCAGAAATTTATTTTATTCATTTTATATCCTTCTGTTTTCCGTTGAATGACTATTTAATATACCATGCATTGCCATTGGTTGCAAGAAAAACAATATCCCAACTGCCGGAATTTATTGCGGAAAAAGGAAAAGAGGAAAAAGACAAAAAAATGGTGAGCTGGCAGGGGCTCGAACCCTGGACCACCGCCTTAAAAGGGCGATGCTCTACCGACTGAGCTACCAGCTCACACACTGTGAGAAATATAAAAAAATGGTGAGCCAGCAGGGGCTCGAACCCTGGACCACCGCCTTAAAAGGGCGATGCTCTACCGACTGAGCTACTAGCTCACATTTTCTTATTGCTTTTTAATATATCCCGATTTTCTGAAAAGTCAAATGCTTTTTTGATTTTTTTTGAAACTAAATGCTTTTTTGCTTAAAAAAAAGGCACATTTTTTCATATTTCCGGCTTTCTGTTTTTTCTAGGGGATTTGCCGGATGCCGGAATCCTTTCTTATTTCTTCCTCTTTTTAAAAGAGGCTTTTTCAAAATCCGCCCGGAACTTTCTATCTTTGATATGTTCATTTAATTGCTGTTTCTCAAAATGGTAGGAAAGAAAAGAAAATTGCAGATTTTCCAGTTCCCGGACACATCCGGCAAGAGCCGTACCGGACTTTTTGGCTTTGTAACGGAGAATGGCTTTTTTTGCCAGAAGCATACGCGTTTGTAAATTGCGGGAAATGACTTTCTGATAAATCGGTTTTGAATTGTTGCTCATAAAGAGTTGGATATTCCGTTCCCCTGAATCCAGAGTGACTCCTCTGCCGGAAAGTTCCAGAAGATCAAAATGGACAATACCGGAATCTCCGGTGAATTTTCTTCTTATGCTGTTTCCCGCTTTCAGCGTCATTAAAGTTTTGCGCATAAGATATGTTTGGCTTTCCTCTTTTGTGTCGATCAACTCCCTGCGGGTGCGGATCGTTTCTTCCTCATACCGGGAGTCTGACTCTGTGTTCATAAAGGGGTTGAGGGCGGAAAAGGCAATGCAATCCAGGTTTGCACACCAGGAAAAGGGGAAGAGCCCCAGCGTGCATATATTCAGAACATGACTTCCTACTCCAAGGGGGATCAGTACAAAAGACATAGGGATTTCATACAGCTCACGCCATCCCTCATAAGGAGTAAAGCGGATATTGGTATTATATACATTGAATTCTTCCACTTTGTATGTTCTGTTTTCGGTTACTTTGAATTGCAGGAAAGAGCTGCTTTCATTTTTTTTCAGTACTTCCACAGCGGGAACCTTATACAGAAGTTTGCGATTGCAATCCCTTGTGACCGTTTCCACCTCTTGAAATTCGTTGCGGCAGCCGGAGGCGGAAAGAAGAAAGAGAAGGAGTATAACGTGAAGGATAAGAAAAGAGGATATGTTTTTCAGATACATAGGATATAAAAAAGGTTTGTGGTTGAATAAAATTAAAGAACTACACAAATATACATGCAGTTGCAGAAAATTCAAGTTGTATGGCTCATACAGAGCTGTGAAAATGGATGAAAAAGGACTTGAATGGTGTTTTGGAGTTCTTTATTTCCTGTAAAAAGCATAAAATTTGAATTTTTTTATTATTTTTACTTGAAATTAAGGAAAAATGGTGTAGAGTATATGACAACGCAGAAATTGCGGATGCTTTCAAAAAGTATATGTGCAAAAAATGTTGAAGAATTTGAAAAAATGATTTGACAAATCATAAAAAGCATGTATATTAAAGGTATCGCAAATAATTGCGGGGATGTAGCTCAATTGGTTAGAGTGCCACCCTGTCACGGTGGATGTTACGGGTTCGAGTCCCGCCATTCCCGCCATTTTTTTTGCCTTTGTTGATTTTGAATGTATCGCAAGTAATTGCGGGGATGTAGCTCAATTGGTTAGAGTGCCACCCTGTCACGGTGGATGTTACGGGTTCGAGTCCCGCCATTCCCGCCATTTTTTTTGCCCTTGTTCCTGAATTTTTGTGAAAAGGGGAGTTGCCTTTGAAAAAGATCCTTGAACATTTTATTGGTTTTCTTGCATTGGAAAAGGGGTTGGCACGCAATTCCACAGATGCTTATTATACGGATCTGGCAGATTTTATCACCTATTTGGAAAATTCTTCCATTCACTCTTTTGCCGACGTGACAAGGGATCATATTCTGGACTTCCTTGAAGAGTGTAAAAATCAGGATATGGAAGTAACGACTCTTGCCCGGCGTCTTGTGGCTGTCAAAGTTTTTTTCCGCTATCTTATACAGGAGCGGTATCTGGATAAAAATGTCACAGACATTATGGAATCTCCAAAATTGTGGCGGGTCCTGCCGGAATTTATGTCCGGGGATGAGGTAAGCAGATTCCTTTCCGCCTTTCATTACAGAAGTAAAGATCCCCTTGAATTCCGAAACCGCTGTATGATGGAAATTTTATATGCCTGCGGTTTGCGGGTTTCGGAGATGGCGAATTTAAGGCTGGGGAATGTGAGTTTCGATGACAATGTTTTACGGGTTCTGGGGAAAGGCAGCAAGGAAAGAGTTGTTCCTGTGGGAAAAATGGCAGTATTGTGTCTGCAAAAATATATCCATGTCATCCGGCCCATGCTTGCAAAAGATACTTCCTGTCCCTATCTTTTTCTTTCCAATAACGGCAGACAACTTGACCGGGAAATGATCTGGATGATCGTAAAAGAGGCTGCCAGACGCGCAGGTATCCACAAAGACATCCATCCCCATACCCTGCGGCATTCTTTTGCCAGTCATCTTCTGGAAAACGGTGCTGATTTAAGGGCAATACAGGAAATGCTGGGACATGCGGATATAAGTACCACCCAGATTTATACCCATGTTTCTGCAAAAAGGCTTCTTTCGGTACATAAAAAATTCCATCCCAGAGCGTAAAATATGCGGTTTTATCCAACAAGATTTCTCTGTATCAGTTTTTGTATCCTGCTTCTGTTTTTTTCTGTTCTTTTTTTCTTTTTACAGGGCAGAAAGACATTTCTTCCCACTGTGGAACGGCGTTTTCCTGTGATGGGGACAGTTTGTGCTTTCCGCCTTACCGGGGAAGCGGGAAAAAGTATGGAGGAAATGAATCAGGCTGCCGATGCGATCCAGGATACATTTTACAAAATGGAAAAATTGTGCAATATTTTTGATGAAAAAAGTGCTTTATCGGAAATCAACTGGAAAATAAAAGATTACAAAATTGCAGAGTGTCCCGGTGAATTATGGGAGATATTCCGGGAGGCGGGATTTTTTTATTCCTATACATGCGGCGCCTTTGATGTAAGTATTTCCCCGCTTATGCGTCTTTGGGGTTTTTACCGGAAAAAAGGAGTGTTGCCCGCTTCTTCTGCCATAGCGGAAACACGGAAAAATACCGGATGGGATAAATTTATTTTTGACGGGAAAAAACGTACCGTTGCTCTCCGGGCCGGCTCTCTGGCGCAAATGGATCTTGGTGGCATCGCCAAAGGGTATGCGCTGGATAAAGCGGCGGAAAAGGCGGCGGAAATGGGTATAAAACGGGGATTGCTGGATCTGGGGGGCAATTTGCGTTCTCTGCCGCTGCCGCCGCAGAAAGACAGGAAAAATTTTCTGATCGGGATCCGGGATCCGCTGGGAGGCTCCTCCTGGGTGGAAAATGTGGAAATGCCCAATAATATGAGTATGGCAACCAGCGGAAATTATGAGAGATATGTTGTGATAAATAATACCCGTTACACGCATATTCTTGATGCAAGGACAGGTTATCCTGTTACCGGGATGCTTTCCGTAACGGTACTGACCTCCAAAGGCATTCATTCAGACGCATTATCTACAAGTATTTTCATTCTGGGGGAGGATTTTGCGGAGAAAGTATGTAAGGAATTTCCCTCTACTTCCGTATTGCTTTTCCGTGAGGAAAAGGGGAAAATCATCCGCAGAGGATGGGGAATATTTGCAAAAAAATAATTATTTTTTATTGTGAGTTTTTACTGCATTCTTTCTGTAAGCGCGGGGGGAAAGCCCGAAGATCCTCCGGAAAGCATTGGAGAATGCCGAAACAGTGGAAAAACCGCATTTATCCGCCAGTTCCGTAATACGGAAACTTTCCATTTTCAATATTTCCGCAGCACATTGCATACGCATACGGAAAACATATTCGCCGATAGTCAGGGAAAATTTGTTTTTAAATAGTTTGCGTAAATACACTACGGAAATGCCTCTGGATGCCGCCAGATTTTTTATATTGAACTCTTGAAAAGGCTCGTAACGGAAAGAATCAAAAATACTGGTAAGTCTGAAAGGATCGCCTTGCAGTCTTGGCAGGCAGTTTCCGGCTTCCAGAGTCAGATACACCAGTTTTTCGATCATCAATACTGCTCCGTAACTGTCATAGCCGTCTGCCTGGTGGAAATTGGCGTATAATTCCTCAAAAATCGTACGCAGTGCAGAGCCGGATTGTCTGGAAAGGGGGACACATCCTGCGGGGAAAGTAGCCTGCAGGGCGGAAATGATGCGTCTGCCCCGGTCTCCGGTAAAGTCGATCCATAAATGCCGGTAATGTTTTTTTTCCGGCAGGTGATGGAAGCAGAAATACTTGGAAAAATCCCCGTTCCAGAAAAGGACCGGCCCTTTCAGATGTAAAGTCCTTTCCTCCAGGTCCAGCAATACTTCCCCCTCTGCGATCATTTCCAGAGAAAAGATCCCTTCTTTATTAATGGCGTGGTGGTGCATATAGTTGCCGGAAAATTCCACATTGCTTACGGAACGGATGGAAAGGTCGGAGAAATAGGCGTTTGCAGAGTCGGTACTTCCGGTCATTTTGTTTTTTCCTCTTCTGGATAAATGAACCATGTTGAGGAAAATATAGCATGGAGAAAGAAAAAATCAAAGAAACGGGAAAACTTTTTACGCATATTTTCCCATCTTTTTCCTCGCAGTATCAAAATAATGGCATTTTATATCACCATACGCAACTTTTTTATGAAAAAATCCTTTGCAATCTTTTCATTGGGTGAGTATAGTAATACCATCATTCAACAATAACCGGTTGGGAAGAATACCGGAAAATCAAGAAAAAGGAGAAAATATGAAAAACGGTAAATTACAGGCTGCGGTCATCGGTCTTGGCGAAGGGTTCCGCCATGTGAAAGCATTCAGAATGAGTCCCGACTATGAACTTGCGGCAGTTTGCGATCCCCTGCCCGAACCTTTGCCCCCTCACATGGCAAAAAGACTTGCGGAATTTGATCTTGCCAATACTGCAAAAAGATATTATGATTATAAAGAAGTAGTCAATGATCCCGAAATCGATGTGGTTTCTGTTGCTTCACCCGACTATTACCATGCGGAACAATCTATCGCCCTTCTGGAAGCAGGCAAACATGTCCTCTGCGAAAAACCCATGACACTGGATCTGGATGAAGCCGCCGCCATTGCCGATGCCGTCCGCCGTACCGGGAACAATTTTATGATCGCTCATCCCACCAGATATACCCCCGCATTCATCCTTGCCAAAAAGATGATCGCAAGAGGCGATATCGGGGAACTCTTCATGGCTGAAACGGAATACGCCCATAACTACCGTCATGTAATGGGAGTAGGCGGTTGGAGAAAAGATGCCAGACGCGATCCCCTGCTGGGCGGCGGCTGTCATGCTGTGGATTTCCTCCGCTGGGCGGTTGGTGATCTTATTGATGAATCCTTTGCCTACGGTACGAAAAAAGGTCTTGCAGACTGGCCCATCGACTTTGACTCCTATTTTGCCCTTTACAAATTTAAAAACGGTGTCATCGGCAAGGTCATGTGCTCCACCGGTCTTTCCCGTCCCTATACCATGAGAAGTGTGTTTTACGGAACAAAAGGAACCATCATCTGTGATAATCTAAGCGGAAAAATGCAGCTTTCCAGCGTGCCTTTCTTCGCCGTGGAAAAAGATTCCACACCCTTTATTGATATTCCTGTTGAAGTAAACAACCACAATGTGGAATCCCAGGTACAGCTTATGGCGGATATCATTCTCCGGGGCGCAAAAAATACTGCGGATGTGGTGGAAGGAGCAAGAACCGTTGCTGCCTGCGCCGCTGCCATCGAGTCTGCCCATACCGGTAAACCTGTAAAAGTCCGTAATGATTTTTGAGGAAGCAAAAAATGATGGTAAAAGCAGAATTAAAAACTCTTGATGAGCATTTTGAGTATGTAAAAGGGATGGTGCGAGTTTCTTTCTTTTTTGCAAAGAAATTCCTTGTGAAGAAATTTCCGGAGAAAAATATCGGTGAGATCATCCGGGATCATACTCCCGCATTGTATCACGGGCTGAACTATACAGATCATCAGACAAAATGGGATAATCCGGATTGTCAGAAGATCCTGGCAAAAGCCGTGGAACTTTCTGCCCTTTCCCCGGAGGATTTTGAAGAGGAAATGTGGAAAAGCCTTGAAGATCACGCACGGAAACGGGCGGAACTCAATTACCCCAACGCTGTGGGGATCCAGGCTCCTCTTTCCTGGCATTGCGGCAGTTTGACTTATGATCCCCCCAATCCCCATATCCAACCGGGATATATGGTCTTCCACATTGCCAATGGCACCTGTCCCTATTCCATTTTTGATGATCCCTCCTATCTGCCTTTCTGCTTCCGGCTTCTGATGAAAGAAACGGAAGTAAAGTATGATGCGGTAGGGCTTTATACGGTCACCTGGCTCAATTCCAATCCCAGATGGCTGAAATATTTCCCCCAGGAATGGATGGATAATATGGCAAAGCCGGATTATTCCAGACTGGAAACTCCCTGCTGGAATTTCGGGGACTGGGGTCAGTTGGTCACAGGGCGGGGCACCATCAATAAAAAGGTGGAGGAACTTGTACGGAAAGAAGGCAGACTCAAATACCTTTCTTTGCGTTCTTCCTGTTCTTATGCCAGTATGAAAAAGCATCTGGACGAAAATTTCTCATAAAAGAGGTGAATTTTACCGGAAAAAAAGGGGCGGTGACAAATGTTGCCGCCCCTTTTTTGTTACAGGAACAGGATTTCTGAAAATTGTTTGACGCCCGTACAAGGACAATAATATCAGATTATGAAAATGAAGAGAAAATTGACTGCTCTGATGATATTATATTATTGGGAGAACTTTATCATAAAAATGATTGGAAAGAGATAGCAAAATTGCACAATAAGTATATTACTTTACTTAAAAAAAAGCAAAAAATAGTTTTCAATCCGTTTGAAAAGTGATCAAGTCCGGCTATATTAACTCAAAAAAAGGGACCGGTATGAAAATAAAATGCAGAGAAATTTTTACAGGAAAAGGATTTCTCTATTCTCTTATTTTGATTCTTTTTGCAGGTAATATCGTATTTTCTGCTTTTTTTCTGCATTATTATACCGCTTTACGAGTTCCCGCAGCCGTTAAAAAGGGAGAGAAAAATATTCCTGTCTATTCCGGAAAACTCTCTTTTAAGGATGGCGGAAAGCTCTCTCTTGCTTATACGGAAAAAACTGTTTTATTTGAGTTGAGTACCCCGAAAGGTAATGTTTCTTTTGAAGCTGAAAAGGATTCTTTTCATTTTTACAATACTTTTTTTGATTCATTTTGGGAATTTTCCAGAGGTAAAGGCAGAACACAAAACTGTTTTATAGATGATACTCTCTTTATGGATTTGAATAAGGACGGCATCAACGATATAAAAGTAAATAAAAAAGGTAAATATGTAAGAAGCGGAGGAAAATTCATCAAATGCCAATCTATCCATGCCGCAGAAAAAAAGGCAGAAACTTTGGACGGCAAAAAACTCTTCTGGAAAGAAAATGACTTTGTGGAATAAATGCAGAAAAAATCTTGATGGCTGTTATATTACTTCCAACATAACAGTGAGGCAGTTCTGCCGGAAAGAAGATATGGAAAGTTTTTTATGCCTGGTCAGAAAATGGAAAGATTTTTAAAGGAAAGAACGCTCTTTTTTCCGTTTCCGGTACAGTTCCGGGGTGAGAAAAAATTTTCTTTTGAAACGGCGGATAAAGTATGTTGCGGAGGCAAAAGCACTTTCCCTTGCAATTTCTTCAATGGATAAAGAGGTACTTATCAATAATTTTTCAGCGTGGGAAAGTTTGAGATCATTCACATATTCTGTAAAGGAACAGGAGTATTTTTTCTTCCACAGCCGGAAAAAAGTCCTGCGGGAAAAACCGAATTTCTGTAAAAGAAAAGGCAGGGAAAGATCATCTTTAAAGTGCAGTTCAAGGTAACTTATCAATTCCGGAAAGCGTGTGCCGTCCTCCCGGTATTGATCTTTCAGCATTTCTTTTGAAGAACGTATGGCAACAAGAAATTGCAGAGCAAGAAGGTCAAGAGTATCGGCTTTTGCCGGGGTATCCGGCAGCAGAAGTTCCTTACGGATACGGGAAATAATATCATTGATTTCCGGCGTTATCTCAAAATGAGTGTTTTCAAAACCCATATCCATCATATATTGGGCGTTTTTTCCTGTATAGCAAAAAAAGATCTCATCATGTTTGGCTGCTTTCAGGGTATGCAGAACTGTTCCCGGAGGATGGATATGCAAACAGGGCAGGGGGAATTTTGATTTGACTATTTTGCCGTTTACAAGCCCTTTGCCATCGCCGTCGCTGTTGAGAATGATACAGAAATACAAGGCATGAAGAGTACGGTTTATATTCCAGTGGAGCTGATCCGGCAGGTAGCCTATTTCTGAAATCTGACAGGGTAAAGAAAGAAAACGGG
This sequence comes from Lentisphaeria bacterium, assembly GCA_017629515.1. Lineage (GTDB taxonomy): Bacteria > Verrucomicrobiota > Lentisphaeria > Victivallales > UBA1829 > RGIG5327. The sequence continues at coordinate 31,925 of JAGBXB010000032.1, forward strand.
ACATTCTTCCCGGATAACAGAATATTTTTTTGCGTTTTTCCATAGGATTGCTCTTTGGCACGATCGTTTGATATTATGGCACTTTCTGCTCTTGTTCTTTATATTATTCAGCTTAAATTATAATATAACAGAGAAAATATATTTATCAAACAAATATAGAAAAAAGTTTGAAAGAAAGGTATGAAAATGTTTTTTGCGATCCCTGCTCTTATTACGGTTGGGTTAAGCTGGTCGCTTACCGGAATAGTGATGAGCGATGCTCCGAGAAAAAAATGTGATACAGCGTTTCTTCTGCTGGTAAGCGGAGTGTTAAGCTCTCTTATAAGTCTTTTCTTTTTTCTTTTTCTTCAGAAAGAAGCACTTTCCTGGAAAGTTCTGCTTTTGTCCTCCGGATGCTACTTTACAGGAAGTGCCATCAATTACTGTATGCTGCAATTTATGTCCTCTGCCATGCAGAAAGGGCCTAACGGGGTGATCTGGAGTTTTATTCAGTCCGCATTGATTTTTCCTTTTCTTACAGGAGTCATATTTTTCGGAGATAAATTGACCCCTCTGCGGGGAGCTGGATTACTGGTTCTTCTTCTGGCTCTTATCTTTCTCGGATTGGGAAAGGAAAATAAAGAAAAAGAAAAAGGGTGGAAAAAAATTACTTTTGCAGCATTTATCATGGCGGGAATCACTTTAAGTTTAAATAGTATTCCCTCCTATTTTCCGGAGGCAAGAAATTTAAACAGTATGGGAAGAACATTTATGAGTGGTTGCGGGACTCTTTTTGCCGCAATTTTTTATTGTTATCCCAAATACCGCAACTATACAAAAGAGATGTTTCTGACAGAATTGAAAAGACCTGTTTTGTGGAAATATATCTTTACTTTAAAACTTTTCGGTCTGATTGCCAGTTATCTTCTCCTTTATCCCGGACTGGATGCCATGGCAAAGGCGGGGGCTGGGTGTATTTCCTATCCCCTTGTCATTGGATCGTGCATTATGGGATTCAATTTATACAGTTTATTTATTCTGCGGGAAAAATGGTCTTTTCTTCAGGCGGCAGGTACGATTCTGTGTATTGCCGGAGAATTTATGCTTATATGAATGAAAAAGGATTGAAACTTTTGTAAAGTTGCTGTCTTATGAGGGAATATAAATAACCCATGGGATTATTATGGCAGAAAAAAATGGTTTTGCCATCTGCTCTCAATGGGAAATGACGGATGAAAAATGGAAAGAGCGGGATCGTGTAAATAATCCATAAAAAAACTGCCTTTCGGGAAAGAGGGTGGAACATATTGTATTTGATGTCATTCCTTATTGGCTTTGGGGGAATTCTATTGATGATACTACTCCACTGGGAAATAGAATCACCGGAAACTGAATTTTTCCTTGCATTAATCACTTTTTCCTGTATATTACTGTGAACTTGGAACAAAGCAGGGAGTTTTGTTATGGATCCCCGGGATCTCTCTTTTTTATTGATTCTCACATCCTATATACTTTGGGCTGCCGCTTTGCTTTCTGTTATTTTTATGGAAAGGAAAGATTGGGCGTACCTGCCGGCAGCTTTGATTCTGCTTCATTCCCAGTGGATCATGCTTATTGTTTTTTTTATGATTGCACTACTTTTCAGTTTTATATTTCCCTCTATATCTTACCCCGGGCAGAATACAATAGAATTTGTTCTCCTTTTTTGTTATTTGTCCCTGCCGGCTCTTTATTTTATCATACTTCTTTTCTATCCACCCCACAGGAATAATACATTCAAATTTTTTTGTATTACAAGTTTCACAAGCATACTTACTTTTGCAGGAGGGATAACATTATTTTTAAGTTTTGCAGCACGGCAGTAATTTGGCTTCTGTTCGCATTTTTTTGAGTAATAAAATATGAAAAAAATATATATTTCTATTTTGATTATTATTTCCTTCTTGTCCGGATCTGTTTTTTTCTGGAAGGAGATTTTATTGATCTTCTTTACTGTATCGGGATTTTCTTCTCTTTATACAAATAGCGGGACTCTTTTTCTGCAACAGGGGAATCAAATTATAAAAACTCACATTTATACAAGTAAAAATGTACCATATACATTGATTGGACCCATTCCCTTCCCGGAACAGGAAGACTTTCTGTTTGTCGGAAAAAAGGAAGTTGCGGGGCGTATGCTGGATGAGAAAGTCAAGGCAGATTATTTCCGGCTTTATAAATGGTTATTTATTATGTTTGATTTAAGTTCAAAACCGGATGCGGCAGCCCCTTATTTTATATTCAACGCCAAAATCCGGTATGATGAAAAGCTTGCCAGGTATTTTTATGAGATTTATTCCGATGACTCACAGGAAACGGAAAGTAAAATATGT
>JAGBXB010000001.1 GCA_017629515.1 Lentisphaeria bacterium
ATCCATTTTCAAAAATTTTTCCTGTTCTTCCAAAAGTTTCTTTTCCGCCTGATATTCCTGCCACCGCTGTTCCAGATCCAGCACAACCTCTTTCTTATCCCGGATCTTCCGGAAACTTTCCATATCTTTACCCAGAGAGATGAAATCAGGATCTTTTTCCACCCGTTTTGCAGAATTTTCTTTCAAAAAGGGCAGGCACTGGGGGATCCCGGTATGTAATGGAGCATAGGCTGCTGGCGCGATCTTATCCCAGGGCATGGCATGAGGCAGTTTATCCTCTCCCAGTTCCATCAATTCCGTAAACGCAGGAAGCACAATATCCGGCAGGACTCCCCGTAACTGGGTGGATTCCCCGTTGATACGGTAGAATTTTGCATTGGTAAGTTTCAAAGAACCGGCATTTTTCCCCATTCCCAGAAATGAGGTATATTTCCCCAGATCCGCCACGGTCTGCACTGTTCCTTTTCCGTGGGTGCGCCGGTCTCCCACGATCAAACCCCGGCGGTAATCCTGAATGGCTCCGGCAAAAATTTCAGCGGCAGAAGCACTCAAACGGTTGGTCAATACTGCCAGAGGACCGGCATAAGCGATCATTCCTCCGTCCGGATCATAATCCACTTTGGTATTTTTCGGGTCTCTCACCTGTACTACCGGCCCGGCCGGGATGAAAAGCCCGGTGAGATTCACCGCTTCCATGAGACTGCCCCCGCCATTGCTCCTTAAATCGATCACAAGTCCATCCAGCCCTTTGCCGGAAAATTCCCCAATGAGACGCAAAACATCCCTTGCAGAACTTTTGTAATTGTTATCCCCACGGAATGCCGCTTCAAAATCTATGTAGAACGAAGGCAGAGTAATGACTCCTATATTTCTTTCCCTGCCGGAAGCATCCTTTACCGTATGGATCTTTCCTGTTGCCTCCGAGTCTTTGAGTTTCACTTCCTCGCGGACAAGAGTGATATTCTTCTGTACACCGGAACTGCCCTGACTTAAAACTGAAAGCGTGACCTTTGTTCCTTTTTTGCCACGGATATAATTCACCACTTTGGATATGGGCATATCCATAAGGTCTGTGTGTTCTCCATTTTCCTGGGTGACGGAAGCGATCCTGTCCCCGGCTTTCAATCTTCCGTCCTTATCCGCAGGCCCGCCGGGAATGATCTTCACGATCTTTGTATAACCATCCTCATTGGTGAGTACTGCTCCGATCCCTACAAGAGACAATTTCATATTGATATCGAAATCCTCCTGTGTCCGGGGGGACATATAAGCTGAATGGGGATCATAAACCTGCAGGAAACTGGTAAGGAAAAGTTCCGTTATCTCCTGTGCCTCCATACTGGAATAATACTGCACATACTGATGCACTCTTTTTCTGATCCTTTCCGCAGGAGTCCTCTTTTTGGAAACAACTTTCTTTTCTCCGCTCTTTTTGCTCTCTTTCTTTGCCGCCTCCATTTCCGAACGATCCATCATGTGCATTACGATAAGATCGTTTTTAATGCGTTTACGCCATAATTCTTCAAGGGCTTTTTCATCGGAAGCATAGGGGAGTTTTGAGCGGTTGGGCGTATAGAGTTCCGAACCGGAAAGGGAGAGGGAAGAATCCAGACAACCATTCACAAACTTTTCATACTTTTTCAACCGTTCCACAAAAATATGAAAGACCTCAAAAGCAAAAGAAAGATCCCCGGAGGCAAGATTGGAAGCCGCATTGTCTTTATAGGAAACAAATTTTTCCATATCCTGCTGTGTAAAAAAGTTTCTGCCCGGATCAAGAGCCTTGAAATAGTCCCCGAAAAGGGAATGATTGGTTTCTTTATTGATCTTTTCTTTTTTGAAGTGGGCGTGCTGTGTCGTATAAGCCACAACTTTTGCCACGATTTTCATCCCGGCAGAGGGAACAGGTTTTTTTCTGATATCCTCCTTTTTTTCCGGAGCTTTTTTCCCGGCAAAAGATTCCGCAAAGATCCTGCTGCCTGTAAGCACACATGCCAACAGCAGAAGAAGCAAAATAACAGTTCTCCATTTCTTACTCATATTTTCCTCTTTCTCTCTTTTCTTTACACTTTTCCGGCAAAGTGACAGCAACAGAAATGTCCGTTACTTATTTCTCTCATTTCCGGGGCTTTTTCCATACAGATCTTTTCCGCATAGGGGCACCGGGGATGGAACCGGCAGCCCTGTGGCGGGGAAAGAGGGGAAGGCACATCGCCTGTCAGACTTTTTTTCTTTCCCCGTTTCGCCGGATCCAGTACGGGAACAGAGGCAAGAAGTCCCTCTGTATAAGGATGGAGAGGCCTCGTACAGAGTTCTTCTGCATTCCCCGCTTCCATCACCTTTCCCAGATACATGACCATGATGCGTTTACTTATATGCTCCACCACCGCAAGGTCATGGGCAATAAAAAGAAAAGCTGTTTCCGTCTTTTTCTGTATTTCCTGCAATAAATTCACGATCTGCGCCTGCACACTCACATCCAATGCGGAAACAGGCTCATCCGCTACAATAAATTTGGGATTCACCGCCAACGCTCTGGCTATACCGATCCTCTGACGCTGACCGCCGCTGAACTGATGGGGGTAACGGTCTGCGTGTTCCCTGTGCAGCCCCACCATATCCAGCAATTCCCCGATACGCTCTTTTCTGCCGGAAGCATCCAGATCCGTATGCAGCAGCAGGGGCTCTTCCAATGTGGCACGGATGCTTCTTCTGGGATTCAGCGAGGCGTAAGGATCCTGAAAGATCATCTGGAATTCCCCCCGTTTCCTCCGCAATTTCTCCCCTTTCAAAGCACAAAGATCCACTCCGTCAAGAAAGATACTTCCGCTTTGGGGTTCTTCCAAACGCAGCAACACCCTTGCAAGAGTGCTTTTCCCACAGCCGCTTTCTCCTACAAGGCCCAGAGTTTCCCCCTTTTCCAAAGTGAAACTTACCCCGTCAACAGCCTTGACAAACTTCTGCGGTTTGAACAACCCTCCGCCTGCAGGATAATATTTTTTCAGATCTTTTACTTCAAGAAGCGACATTTTCCGCCTTTATCTTTTTTCTGCAAGGAAACGCAGATCATTCATTGTTTTTTCCACAAGAAGCGGCATTTCAGGATGTTCCGGCAGAAATGAAGCAAATCTGCCGAAAAGATCCATTTCCAATGCATACTTTGCAGAAGAAGCAAAATTCAAATCTCCGGGCCACTGGAAAACAATGATTTTGAAATCATTGACACAGCGTATTGCCGTATAGGGTACTCCCCTGCCCGAAAGTGCCATTTTCAATACCTCCTCCGTACATCCGGGAAGATCCGGCACATTCAATTCCACATCTTTGCTTCTTTCCTCTACCGGAAGCATGAAATGCTCTGTAACGACTTTCAGGATGGATAATTTATCCGCATCCCGGACAAGTTGAGCAGAAAGGAGTTCCTCTTCCGGATAATTTTCCGGAATACTTTTTTTATTATGCACCTCAATTGCTCTGCATACTTTTTGCAATTCGCTACCGGAAAGTTCCGGAATGAGAAACTCTTTCTCCCGGAGGATCTCACTGCTTTTTTTCCCGTGATCGAAGGAAAGTTCATCCCTTAATGTATGAAAATTCCTGTACTGGGGAAAGCGGGAAAGATCATGGGCAAGACAAATACAATACCCGATAAATTTCTCCCTTTGACCGCTTTTTTTCCAACAGGGATCATTTTCCATGATGTACTCCCCGATACGGCATACATCCAGTGTATGATGGATCTTGCTGCGGACGATAAAAGGAAGGAGTTTTTCCTCTCCTCCGCATTCAGGGAAATACCCCAGCGCAAAAGAGAGAAACTTCTCCTCCAATTCTCCCCGGAACCCGGAGGGATACGGCATCTCATCCAGATAGTTTTTCATACCGGAAACCCTGAAAGAATACAAAATTTATTTTGCGTATTCCACAGCACGGGTTTCCCGGATGATGGTCACTTTGATCTGACCGGGATAGTTCATCTCTTTTTCGATCCTGTTACAGATATCCCGGCTCAAAAGCTGTGCCTTTGCTTCCGTGATCTTTTCAGGCTGGACAACTACACGCACTTCTCTGCCTGCCTGCAAGGCAAAACAGGATTCCACCCCTTCAAAGTCATTGGCAATGGATTCCAGCTGTTCCAGGCGTTTGAGATAAAGTTCCGTTGTTTCACTTCTTGCCCCGGGCCGGGAGGCACTCAAAGCATCGCAGGCATTGGCAAGGAAAGCATATACGGAAGTACCTTCCACCTCTTCATGGTGGGCGGCAACGGCATTGATCACATCTTTATTTTCACCATATTTACGCAGAAGATCCGCTCCGATGGAAGCGTGAGTACCTTCGATCTCATGGTCAACCGCTTTTCCGATATCATGGAAAAGACCGATCCTGCGTGCTTTTCTTTCATCCAGACCCAATTCGGCAGCGATCGTCCCCATGAAAGCGGCAGTTTCAATAGAGTGCATCAGAACATTCTGGGAGAAACTGAAACGGAATTTCAATCTGCCCAGAAGAGAAATCAACTGCTTGGGCACACCCTGAAGTCCGGTTTCCAGCACAGCCTTTTCCCCGGCTTCAAAGACTTCATCATCAATTTCCTTGCGGATCTTTTTGATGAGTTCTTCAATACGGGTGGGGTGGATCCTTCCATCGGCAATAAGTTTTTCCAGAAGACGGCGGGCAACTTCCTTGCGGATGGGATCAAAGCAGGAAATGACCACCGCTTCGGGGGTATCATCAATAAGGATACTTACGCCGGTGACTGCTTCCAATGCACGGATATTGCGTCCCTCTCTTCCGATGATGCGTCCTTTCATCTCATCACTGGGCAGGGGAATGGTGGCGGTTGTCCGCTCGTAGGTACAATCCCCGGCATATCTCTGAATGGCATGGACGATCAGCTGCTGGGATTCCCGTTCCGCTTTCTGACGGCACTCTTCCACAATATCTCTCACCAGAAGTCCGCACTCATTTTCCACTTCGCCCCGGAGTTTTTCCAGAAGAAGATTTTTGGCACTTTCGTGATCCAGTTCTGTAATGCGTTCCAGTTCAACGATCTGTCTGGAAATGGCGTTTTTGAGTTCCTCTTCCCGTTTCTGCAATTTTTCCCGCATAAGATCGGCTTCGTGGTCTTTCTTTTCCACATTTTTCATCTTTGCTTCGTAAGAGTCCATCTTTCTATCCAGATTTTCCTCTTTCTGGGCAAGACGCTTTTCAGAAGCCTGCACCTCTTTACGGCGTTCCCTCATTTCGTTTTCAAATTCCTCCTTGATCTTCAAGGCGTCACTTTTGGCTGTGACACGGGCTTCCCGCAGATACCGTTCCGCCTCCCGTTCCGCATCCTCCACTCTTCTGGCGGCGACATTGAGAGATTTGGAACCAACAACTTTCAACAATACAAGGTAAATAATGACTGTGAGTACAATACCAGCACCCAGTCCGGAAAAAGCATAGATCCAGTTCATATTTTTTCTCCTTTCACTGATTCATTCCCGTCTTTTTCACAATTTTCTGCAGGTGAAATAAGTGTATTTGTTCCTCCGGTACACTTTCCGGCGCAGTTGTTGTTCCGGTACACCCGCTTTTCCGTTACAACAAGATCAAGGAGCCTGTCATGCTCCTCAAGGGGGACTTTTTCGCATTTCTGACATTCATAAAATACACCGATGGAAATTCCTCTGAATGAACTCAACATCCTGTCATAGATCCCTTTGCCTCTGCCCAGGCGGCCGCAATTTTCATCAAAAGCGACTCCCGGTACGAGGAACAAAGCCTCTGCCAGTTTTTCCACAGGTACTCTCTGCGCATCTTTTCCGGGTTCCGGAATATTCCATTTCCCCGGCACAAGGCGGAAAGGAGCATCTGCGTATGCCATTTCGTATTCAGAATCACTGATCCATCTGGGAAGACATACTTTCTTCCCATTCTGTACTGCTTTTTCAAGAAATTGCCCGAGATCCGGCTCTGTCCCGTCTGTGGCATACGCCGCGATCAGGGAAAAGTTTTCCATATCAGGCAGTTCCGCAAGAAAACGGCAAATGGCGTCATCAAAACTTTTCCGGTTTTCTGCGGACAGACTTTTCCTCAGAAGTCGTTTTTCCCGCCTCAAACCTTTCTTATCATTGAGTTTTTCTTCCATTTCCGCCTCTTCAAGGGGTCAGAAACTTACAAACTGCCGCTTTTTATATGCTTTGAACTGAAAAAACAAAAAAGAAACACCGGGAGACTTTTGCCAGTTCCCGTTGTTTCTCTTTCTGACTGTTCCGTTTCAAGTTCATCGCCATATATATTTCCGGCTTCTGTATGCCCCGATGCAGACGCTTCTTTCCGGTATTTTCTGTTCCAGCTGTTTTCCGGCAGGGGGATTTCCGGAAGAGAAAAAATCAAACGCTCTTCCTCCGTACCTGTCCGGCGTATATAAACAATTTTTTCCGCCGGGGAAGGACTTCCCTGTCTGAATATAACTATCGCAGGATATACGGAAAACGCACATCTGCTCAAAAAGTTCACAAGTTATAATATATTAACGCCCGGACGCTTCTTTTCAGAAAGAAAAGTCCAAGCCCTTACGATAACAATAACCCCTTTTTTAAAAAAATAAAGTCTCTTTTTAAAAAAATATTTAAAATAATCCCTGAAAAGGGTTTTTCCGGAGCAAAATCCTGAAAAAAGAGAGTTTTTTTTTCAAAAAATCAGACCTGTCTGCCGGGTCTGACAGATCCGGCAATCAGGACCACCGGCTTAACCGGTGATCCTGATTCTGTGCAGGAGCGGCAAAAAGGATCAATGAAAAAATACATTCCAGAAAAACTGAAAAGATCTTCATCCTTCTTCCCTTTTCCTTACTTTTTCACGATATTGTAATTCCAGCAGGCGTTTTTCCATTCTCTTGTGATCTTTACATCCAGCAATCTTTTTTCATTGTTGGCGGCAAGTTTTGCCATGATCCCTTCCAGAATGTAAAGATCTTCCTCCATGCCCAGTTTTGCGGCAAGTTCTTCCACTGTTCCGGCAAAGGGGGCGATTTGGGGAAGTGCCTTTTCCGTATCATTGAGAAGCTGGATCACACCCTTGCTGGCAAGTTTGTATGCCTGTACCCCGGGCTGATGGAAAGCGTTGATATGGATAAGTTCCGCATAGGCGGCAACGGCACGCTCATACAAGGCAATAAGCATACCGATATTGAATGTATCCACTCTGGGGATACGCATTTCGATGGTCTGTCTGCCTTTTGCACGCAAAGCTCCGGCAAGCCCGGTCATAAAGCCGTGGAGATAATCTCCCATTGTGACCGTTCCCGCCACATTGGCGGTCATGGCGTCCTCCATGACTTCAATAAAGGTGACAAAGAAATCATCTCTGCCATCGTTCAGCTGCTGGATGAAAGCATGGGCATCTGTCCCGCCCTTGTTGCCGAATACATTCAACCCCTGACAGACCCTCTTGCCGTCAAGATCTTTTTCCTTGCCCAGACTTTCCATCACAAGCTGCTGGAGATAGCGGGAGAAGAGGATCAGGCGGTCGGAATAGGGGACGATGACCATATTTCTATCCCCTTTGCCGTTGCCGGCAATATACCACAGAGCGGAAAGCATATAGGCGGGGTTTTCCCGGAAAGAAGCTCTTCTTGTAAGAGAATCCATGTGACAGGCTCCGCGGATGAGAGAGGCAAAGTCGATACCTGCAAGTGCCGCAGGCAGATGCCCCACGATGCTGGTTTCACTGGTTCTGCCGCCGATGGATTCCGCCATTTCAAAGACTTTCAGATAATTGCTCTCTCTGGCAGTTTTATCCAGTTCACTGTCTTTCATAGTGATAGCGCAGGAGTGTTTGGCAAAGTCGATGCCCGCATCAGCAAAGATCTGCATGGCGACAAGCATATTGTTTTTGGTTTCCTGTGTTCCGCCGGATTTGGAAACATTCACTACAAGAGTCGTTTCCAGATCGCAGACTTCCAGAGCATCACAGAGACCGGAAGGATCGGTATTATCCAGAAAATAGATTTTCAGATTGCCGTTGCGTTTGCTGGAAGATTTTTCATTCCAGTAGGGCCCGTTGATCGCCATCTGCAATAACTGGGGGCCCAGAGCGGATCCGCCGATACCGTTGATCAAAGCGGACTCAAATTTTTTCCCGGTACTTCCTTTGATCTTACCTTCCCGGATGGCGGCGGCAAATTCTTCCACTTCGGAAAAAGCGGCACTTCCTGTATAGGAGGAACGGTCGGTAAAGTGGGTCACTTTCCGGTTTTCATCAGGATTTTTGATCTCGCCGAGTTCGATTTTTTCCATTTCGCTGTGGACAAAAGCAAAACGCTCCCCTACAGAGTCAAAAGCACTTTCCTCAAAATCCATTCCTGCAAAATTCATGCTGAAAGCACTTGCACCATCCATAAAAGTAAATTTGGCACACCGTGCCTGAAAATCATTTTTTTCCATTTTATCCTCTCTTTCCCAGAAGGCTGTTTGTTGTATTTGGAATCATTATCAACCTATAATAATATACAGCAAACTTTCTTTTATTCAATCCTCCTTTTCCCTCTCCCCTCTTTTTTCTGTTCTGTCCGGAGTAAGTGCATCATCAAAAATCGACCGTATGGCTTCCCTGGAAGATTCCAGCGGGGAAACGGTCAGAAGAAGGGATAAAGAGGTATTCTGATAACTTGTCTCCACAAATTCATCAATATTTTCTTTCAGAAACAGGGCATCGGCCGGATCAAGTCTTACACCGCAGCCGCTTATCCAGGATTCCACACCGTTTGCCGCATCTTCCGCCTCCTCTGCATTTCCGGAAAGATCCGAAACGATGGGGGATAATACGGCGGCAAGCACTTTTCCATGTTCCGGATAGACTTTTTTCACCACAGAAGGCATCAGGACCGATACGCCGAGCCCGTGGGGCAGATCCGGTTTCAAAGTATGCAGAGCGTGAACAAGAACATGGGAAAAGTGTTCTTTTCTGTTATCCGAAGCCCATCCGGCAAGCAGAGAAGCAAAAAGCAGAAAATATCTGCCGGAAAGGTTTCCCGGATCTTTTTCCACCAGCGGCAGATAGCGGGAAACAAGTTTGATGATCTCGTAAGCAAGAAAAATACTCATGGGATTGTTTTCTTTATCCACAACGCTTTCCACTGCGTGATTGACGGCATCCATGGCAGAATATCTTGTAGGATGCCGGGGCAGAGTTACCGTGAGGACCGGGTCACAAATGACCTGCCGGGGATAAAAGAGATCCGAAGAAATAAGATGGGTTTCCTTTTTTGCCGGAAAAGAAACTATGGCAAATGGATTGTTTTCACTACCGGAACCATGACTTGTATTGATGACGGCATAGGGCAGGATTTTTTCCGGAACGAAGGTATTTTCAATTAGATCTGCCATTTTCACTTCCTCATTCTCTGCCAGAAGAAGAGCGATACATTTTCCTGCATCTATGATACTTCCCCCGCCAACGGCAAGAACAGCCTGCACTCCGGCACTTCTGCCGCAGGAAACGGCCTCATCCAGAAGAGTATCGGTTATTTTTCCTGTGATACGGTCATAAACCGTTACGGAAAGGCCCTCTTCTTTCAAACTTTCCATCACCTCTTTTTCTGCTCCGGACTTGTAGAAAGCGTGTTTGCCCGCAAGGATGAATACTTTGGAAATATTCTGTTCTTTCCATTTCTCTGCGATCTCATGGAGTCTCCCGAGGGCTCCCACGCCGAGAAAGATCTCGCTTTTTGTCCGGATCAACTGTACCGAATAGATGTCAACTGCTTTTGTCCACATTTTTCTTCCCCCTTTGTAAAAAATGTCTGTTTTTTTGTGTCTGGCTCCCTGCCTTTGATCTTGTTTTTACTTCTTTTCCACCTCTTTTTTTAATTTTTTCATGGAGAAAAATAACACAGAAAAGGGAAAAATACAATGGCGAAAAACGGAGAAAAAAGAAATTTTTTCAAGGCATTTTTTCCTCTTTTTCACGAAAAAAATATAAATTTTCCACTAACGGAAAGAGAGCATTTTCCAGAGCGATTTTTTATTGTTTTCCCGGCATCATCCGGGACGGAACAGACAAAAAGGCTTTTCCGGCTCTGTTTTTATTTTAAATATTCAAGTTTTTCGCCCGCATACGCGTAAAGGATTTGCAATCGTGCTTTTATGGTGTATATTATAGTCGTGCAATGTAAAGAATTCAACCCTTTTACGGAAACGGAAAGAAAATGAGCGAAAATGATGAAATGCCCCCCGTGGAGCCTGTAATGGAGCCTGCCGCTGAAAATACCGATGCGGAAGTTGAAACAGATACCGCTGTTCCCAGAAATGATTTTCCGGTGAACATCGAAGATATTATGCATACCGCCTATCTGCAATACTCTTTGAGTGTGAATGTAGGCCGTGCCATTCCCGATGTGCGGGACGGTCTGAAACCCTGTAACCGCCGTATCCTTTACGCCATGAAGAAACTGGGGCTGACCTATTCTGTCAAGACCCTGAAGAGTGCGAAGGTCGTCGGTGAAGTGATCGGTAACTACCATCCCCATGGGGACAGTTCCGTATATGATGCTCTTGTGCGTATGGCACAGGACTTCTCCATGCGTATGCCCCTTGTTTACGGTCAGGGGAACTTCGGCTCCATCGACGGTGACCCGCCCGCCGCCTACCGTTATACCGAATGTAAATTGCAGAAATTTACCGAAGAACTGCTTGCAGATATTGAAAAAGATACCGTTTCCATGGTTCCCACATTCGACGAAGAAACCGTGGAACCGGAAGTTCTGCCTGCAAAATTCCCCAATCTGCTTGTAAACGGCAGTATGGGTATCGGGGTAGGTATGGCAACCAACATCCCCCCGCACAATCTGGGGGAAGTGGTGGATGCTACCGTACACCTTCTGGAACACCCTGCCGCAAGCGTGCGGGAACTCATGCAGTTCCTCCCCGGCCCCGACTTCCCCACAGGGGCAATGATCTGCGGGCTTGATCCCATCAAACAGTTGTATGAAACAGGTCATGGCGTGATCAAGATCCGTGCCAAAGCCAATATCGTGGAGGAAAAAGGCAAGGAAAAGATCATTATTACAGAGATCCCCTATGCAGTCAATAAGGAAATGACCGTAAAACGGATCGGGGAACTGGTGAAAGATAAAGTCATTTCCGGAATCGCCGATGTGCGTGACGAAACAAGTTTGAAAACCGGTATCCGGGTCGTGATTGAGATCAAAAAAGGCTTTATGGGCAATGTGATCCTCAATCAGCTTTACTCCCACACCCAGTTGGAAAGTGCTTTCGGCTGTCAGATGCTGGTAGTGGATCACAACAGACCCCGTACCATGAATCTCACCCAGCTGTTGCAGGCATTTATCGATCACAGAATGGAAGTGGTGATCCGCAGAGCCAAATTTGAACTTGCCAAAGCGGAAGCCAGAGCCCATATCGTTTCCGGTTTGCTTGTTGCCGTACGCAACATTGATGAAGTTGTGCGTATCATCCGGGAATCCCGGACAAAAGCGGATGCGGCAGCAGCATTGATGGAAAGATTTGAACTTTCCAAATTGCAGGTGAACGCCATTCTGGAAATGAGATTGCACCAGTTGACCGGTTTGGCAATCTCCGATCTGGAAGAAGAACATGCGGAACTTATGAAACAGATCGACTATCTGAAAAGCGTTCTCGCCAGCAGAGAACTGCGTATCGGCATCATCAAAGAGGAACTTCTGGATGTCAAGAACAGATTTGCCGATCCCCGCCGTACGGAAATCACTTACGATGAAAGTGATATCAATATCGCCGACCTTATTCCCCGTCACTCCTGCGTTATCACTGTATCCAATACCGGTTACATCAAACGCGTTCCCGCAGATACCTACCGCACCCAGCATCGCGGCGGCGTAGGCATTATCGGCATGGAAACCAAAGAGGAAGATCATGTGGAACATCTCTTCAATGCAGACAGTCACGATCTGATCTTCTTCTTCACCAACCGGGGTTATATGTACTGGATGAATGTATATGACATTCCCGAAGGGGCAAGAACCGGTAAGGGCAGACCCATCATCAATCTGATCAAGGTGGAATCCGGCGAACAGATCCGTGCCATGGTCACTCTGAAACGGGAAATGCTGGAAGACGAGAACATGTCTGTTGTTATGGCAACCAGAAACGGCGTTATCAAGAAAACGAAACTCAACCAGTTCAAACATCTGCGGAATCTGGGTTTGAAGGCTATCGTCATGGACGATGGGGATGACCTCATCGGTGCCGAACTTGCCGATGGTGCCAGCGAGATCATTCTTTCCAGTGCCAGGGGTATGGCATGCCGCTTCCTGGAAACCGATGTAAGATGCCTGGGAAGATCTGCCAGAGGGGTCACAGGGATCAAGTTCAAGATCGAAGGTGACGAAGTGGTCAGCATGGAAGTAGTCCCTGCTTCTGCCGAATCCCTCAAAGTTATTGCCAATGCTCCCGCAGAAGGAACTGTTGATGAAAATGCGGAAGAGGAAGCCAATATTCCCGAAATTCCCGAAACAGAGGAAGAAGCATCCGAAAGTGCAGAAGAGGAAATTCTGGAAGAAGATGACGGCAGACCCCAGCTGCTTGTTATTACAAGCGGCGGTATGGGCAAACGCTCCTATGTGGAAAATTACCGCCTGACCAGACGCGCCGCAATGGGGGTACGCAATCTGGATCTGAAAGATGGCGAAACAGTTGTTGCCGCATTGAGAGTGCATACTTCCGATGAACTCATCCTTACCACAGAACGGGGACTCATTTCCCGTATCATGGTCAAAGAGATCCGCCTTGTGGGCAGACTTTCCAAAGGTGTCCGCATTATGGACTTGCGGAAAAATGACCGGATCACCGGTGCCAATGTGGTAGTGGAAGTGGATGCTCCGGAAACTCCTGCTGTGAAAGAGGAGGATCTGGTCATTGCCGCAGCCGGCGTTCCTGTGAAAAAAGATATTCCGGAAACTCCTGAAACAGAAGAAGATACTTCTTCCGCAAAAGCAGAGATCCCGGAAAGGGAAGAATAAGGATGGATGTGCCGGAAAAAAAGGTTGAAAAACTTTTTCTGCCCCGGCACGGTTTCATTGATCCTGCCTCCGTTTCTTATCCCCGGCTTTTCGGGATCATCAATCTCACCCCGGATTCTTTCAGTGACGGGGGGAGATTTTTTTGTGTGGAGGAGGCAGTGAAATGTGCCTGCAAACTTCTGGATGAAGGGGCTTTTGCCATTGATGCAGGCGGAGAATCCACAAGACCCGGAGCAGAAGTTATTTCTGTGGAAGAAGAAAAAAAGAGGGTCATTCCCTTCATAAAAGCCCTGCGCAGAGAAAGACCGCAGGCGGTCATCAGTATAGATACAAGGAAAAGTGCCGTTGCCGCCAGTGCCATGGAGGCGGGTGCGGATATCATCAACGATGTATCCGGCTTGCAGTTTGATCCCGATATGGGGAAAGTGGCGGGGGATACTTCCGCCGGACTTATATTGACCCATTCCAGAGGTACACCGCAAACGATGAAGGAAGAACGCTTCCTGTTGTATAATGATATAGTAAAAGATGTGGCAGATTTTCTGAACTCTGCCGCAGAAAAAGCCATCGGGGATCACGGGATAAAAAGAGAAAGTATTTTATTGGATCCCGGACTGGGATTTGCCAAAACTCCGGAACAGGATTGGCTGTTGTGTCAAAAGGCGGAAGAATTGCGTTCTCTAACCTCCTTTCCCCTGTTTTATGCCCCGTCAAGAAAATCTTTTCTGAAAAAAATCACCGGAAACGAACCTGCGGCGGGCAGGGACAGTGCCACTTTCGGGATATTGGGGAAATTGCTTCTTGCAGGGGTGGAATTCCTCCGGGTCCATGATGTGAAAAATACGGTAATGTTTCTTGAATCCTTTTCCTGTGCTTTAAAAAAGTAGGAAAAAGGTACTTGCGAAAATCAGAATCCGTGCTATATTATGTATGAGTACTTTTAAATTCCGGGGAGTATTGTCTCTTTTTTCCGGGTGATTTGAAGTCGATTTAAGGGAAAAACAAACCATGAACATAAACCAAAATGTAAGGAGTAACCTGTGTACAAAGTCATTGTTTTTGTAAAGCAAGTACCCGATACAAAGAATGTAACGGGCGATGCAATGAAGCCTGACGGCACAGTGAACCGTGCGGCGCTGCCTGCTATCTTCAACCCCGAAGACCTGAATGCTGTGGAACTGGCACTTCAGATCAAGGACAACTATCAGGATGTCAAAGTGGTAGTGGCGACTATGGGTCCGCCCAATGCTGCAAAAGTTTTGCGTGATGCCATGTGCATGGGCGCAGATGAAGCCGTATTGCTTACCGACCGTGCTTTTGCCGGTTCTGATACTCTTGCAACAAGTTATGCTCTTCACTGCGTAGCAAAGAAGATCGGAGATTTCGACCTTGTACTCTGCGGTCGTCAGGCCATCGACGGTGATACCGCCCAGGTAGGCCCCCAGATCGCGGAAAAACTGGAAATCCCCCAGATCTCCTACGTTCAGGAAGTGAAAGAACTCACTAAAGAAAAAATCGTTGCCAAACGCGCTATCGAAGGCGGATATGAGATCCTGGAATCCCCCCTTCCCGCTCTCCTTACCGTTGTGGATGCCAATACTCCCCGCCCCCAGACAGCCAAATGAGTTATGAAGTATAAAAAGGCTATGGGCAGAAGTGAGTTTGCCTCCACTCTCGCCGCTGATGCCGATAAAGCTGCGTCCATCGCAGAATTTGAGAAAAAATATGCGGAAAAAGGTCTGCTTATCACAGAACTTACTGCCGCTGAAGCCGGAGCGGATGTAAACCGTTGCGGTCTTGCCGGATCCCCCACCAAGGTCAAACAGATCATGAGTGTTGTTCTGACTGCCGGGGATTTCAAAAATGTGGAACCCACCGAAGCAGGGGTTACCGGTTTGATCCATGAACTTATTACAGACCATACTTTAGGGTGAGCATTATGGAAAACAGAGGAAATGTCTGGGTATTTGCAGAACAGGAAGGCGGCAAACTTGCCGATGTAAGTCTTGAACTTGTTTCCAAGGCTTGTGACCTTGCCGCAAAACTGGGAACAAAAGTGGAAGCAGTGCTTCTGGGAAATAATGTAAAAGGCTGTGTGGATACTCTTTTCAGCTACGGCTGTTCCAATGTATATCTTGCAGAAGATGAAAGACTGGAACCCTTTACCGTACTTCCCTACGCCAAAGTGATCATGGATCTCATCCTTGAACACAAACCCAATATTCTGCTTTTCGGCGCAACCATGAAAGGGCGTGAACTTGCCCCCCGTGTGGCGTCCATGAAGAAAGCCGGTCTTACCGCCGACTGTACCGACTTGCAGATCGATGACTTTGAAGATAAAGTCAACAAAAAATTCTATAAAGACAAACTTATGCAGATCCGTCCTGCTTTCGGCGGAAATATCATTGCCACCATCGTGAACTCCTGGGATGATCCCCAGATGGTCACAGTGCGTGAAGGCGTGATGAAAATGGGTACTCCCGATCCCTCCCGCAAAGGTACTGTCACAAAAGTTGATGTTGCCCTTACAGAAAAGGAAACCGTGGTGAAGGTTCTGGAAAGAGTCCGTCAGGACAGCACAGTAAATCTGAAAGGAGCCCAGATCATCGTTGCCGGCGGTTACGGAGTGGGCAGCAAAGAAAACTTCAAACTCATCCGCGAACTTGCCGACGCTCTGGGCGGGGAAGTTGCCGCTTCCCGTGCTGCGGTGGATGCAGGCTGGATCTCCCATGATTATCAGGTGGGTCAGACCGGCGTGACTGTCCGTCCCAAACTTTACATCGCCTGCGGTATTTCCGGTTCTGTGCAGCACTGCGCAGGGATGAGCGAAAGTAAAAAGATCATTGCCATCAATACCGATCCGGGTGCGCCCATCTTCTCTGTGGCACATTACGGAATCATCGGGGATCTCAACAGTGTTATTCCCATGATGATCAAAGCATTCAAAGCCAAAGCGTAAGAGGAGTAAACATGTCCAACTTTTATACAGATAATGCGGATCTGGTCTTCACTCTGAAGAACCTGGATTTTGAAGAAGTTGTCACTTTGCGTGAACACGGCTTCAAGGAAGCGGATAAATGGGATTTCGCCCCCACAGATTATGCCGACGCCATGGATAACTATGACCGTGTGCTGGCAGTTGTCGGTGAGATCGCCGGCGAAAGGATCGCCCCCCGTTCCCGCCAGGTGGATGAGGAAGGTCCCCACTTTGAAAACAATACCGTTACCTACCACCCCCTTACCGTGCAGAACCTGAAAGACCTTGCAGATGCAGGGGTGATGGGTGTTATGCTTGCAAGGGAATATGGAGGACTCAATTTCCCCAATACGGTCTATACCATGATGACAGAAATGGTCTCCCGTGCCGATGCCAGTTTGCAGAACCTTTTCGGGCTTCAGGATATTGCTGAAACCATCTCTGAATTCGGTGACGAAGATCAGAAGAAACGGTATCTGCCCCGTTTTGCCTCCGGTGAAGCAGACGGCGCCATGGACCTTACCGAACCGGATTCCGGTTCCGACTTGCAGAGCGTGCGTTTGAAAGCCACCCAGGATCCGGAAACAGGTAAATGGTATCTTAACGGCATGAAACGCTTTATCACCAACGGATCCGCCAAAGTGCACCTGGTTCTTGCCCGTTCCGAAGCCGGTACTTCCGACGGACGCGGTCTTTCCATGTTCATCTGCGAAAAAACTCCGGAACTTGTTGTCCGCCGTGTGGAACACAAACTGGGTATTCACGGGGTCGCTACTGTGGAATTGCAGTATAATAATGTGCCCGCTGAACTCTGCGGTCAGAGAAGAAGAGGGCTTACCAGATATGTGATGAGCCTTATGAACGGAGCCCGTGTTGCCATCAGCGCACAGGCTGTGGGTATTGCGGAAGCCTCTTACAGAGAAGCAAAAAAATATGCTTCCGAACGGGAACAGTTCAAACAGAGCATTGACAAATTCCCTGCCATTTATGACATGCTTGCCCGCATGAAGGCCAAACTTACCGCCGCCCGTACTCTTCTTTATGAAACAACCAAGAGTGTGGATCTGCGTTACCTTTACAATCATCTTGCAGAGTCCGCTCCCACTCCTGAAGTACAGGAAAAGGCAAAATATTATACCCGTCTTGCCGCCATCCTTACTCCCATGAGTAAAGCCTACTCCACCGAATCCGCCAACAAGATCTGCTATGACTGCATTCAGATCCACGGCGGTACAGGTTACATGCACGACTTTGACGCAGAGCGTTACTACCGTGATGTACGCATCACCAACATTTATGAAGGTACCACCCAGTTGCAGCATGTTGCCGCCATCGGCGGTGTGATGCAGCGTACACTTGACGGTGAGATCGCTTCTCTCATGGCAAAGATCAAAGCTGCCGGCGGGGAAGCTGCTGCTCTGGCTGAAAAAGTTGCTGCCATGTATGAAAAACATCTTACAGCAGTAAAATTTGTTGCGGACAAAAAAGATGCTGCATACCATGATCTGCGTGCAAAAAATCTCGTGGAAAACGAAACCTTCATCTTTGTAGGTCTTCTTATGCTGCGTGATGCTCTTAAAGACAACCGCCGTATGGTGCTTGCCGAACGTTTCATCAACGACAGCATCCACGAATTTGAATGTAATTACGGTGCGATCGTAAGCGGAGATACCTCCACTATCGAGCGTCACCGGGATGTGATCGACTATTAAAACTTTTCTGCCGGGAAAAAGTTTTCCGGCAGAACAACTTGAATAAAGGAGTCATTTTCTAATGAATAACGATTACTTATACAGGGCAAAAGAAAAAGTAACTGATGCCAAAACTCTTATTGTCCTTGCTTCCAAACGCGCCGCAATGCTTGCCGGCGGAGCAAGACCCATGGTAAAATGCAAAGATGACAACTTTGTGGATATTGCTCTTCTGGAAATCGCTGAAGGTCTGCTTGCCCCCGATTATGAAGCAAAAACCGATGATTTCATGGCACAGCTTGCCGCTGCAAAAGCAAAAGCTGAAAGTGAAATGCCTGTAAAAAAACAGGACTGAAAATATTTCCGGAAAAGAGGAAAAAGATCCCGTATGATCCGGATCTTTTTCCCGCTTCTTCAAGTGCTATGAGAAGTATCCGGTAAAAAAAGTAAAAACCCCCTCCCGGGGCATATAAAAAAAGATAGAATGAATACGGCAGAAATCTTTCCCGGAAATCGAATTTTATTTCTTTTCCTGATCCTGTTTATGGTTCAGGGGGTTCTTTCTGCCCAGCTCATACCTGAAAATCAGTTTTTCAATCCGCCGGGAAAAGAGGCTGTTGCCAACAAAATCAAAATGCCTGCCATGAAGGATTTATCCAGTCAGGATATTGATGCAAGCGCAGACAGTTACGAATACATCGGCAGCAATCTTGTTGCCAGAGGGCATGTTGTCATCCGGAACAAGACCATGCAGATCACCGGGGACAATGCCATCATCAATTTGAAAAATGCTGATGCGGAAGTAGCCGGCAATGTGGAATTCCGTGCGGAAATCAGGGGGGAAAAACTTGTTGACATGGCGGAGTACCGGGAACTCATCAAAGATCCTGCTATGAAAGTAAAGATCCTCCGGCAGATAACAACACCTGCCGGGAGACGGAAATTCCAGGTGGAAGTAAGAAAAAATTCTGCTTATATCAAAGCGGAACGGCTTTCCGGAAATATGAATACCGGCGCTTTCCAGTTCCGGAAATTTTCCATGAAAGGGGAAATGCTTTTTGTTTCCGGCGATCTTGCGGAACGGTATGCGGATGGCTCCATCAAAATTTTCAAAGCGAAAAGTTCCACCTGTGAATATCTTCTGGATTCCAATGCCCATTATGCCATTGGCGCAAAGGAGATGCTCCTTACACCCAGAGAAGCAAACAGAAGCCTTTTCCACGGTGAGGGCGATCACGGGGATTACTCCATTCTGGCAAAAAATTCCCTCCTTTATCTGTGGAATGTACCCGTATTCTGGTTCCCTGCCCTTTACAAACCCAGAGATTTCAGTACCTTTGGCGGCAGATTGGAAGCGGGGAAAGATTCCGATTGGGGCTGGTATATCCGTGTCCGCAAGGAAGTGGATATTCTGGAAAAACCTGCAAGAGTACACGGCGGCGTGCTTCTGGACTATTATGATGACCGGGGTTTCGGTTACGGAGCGATGCTGGATATCACCACACCGGAATCCAGTACGGAACTTTTTGCCTACTCTTTGAGAGACAGAAACCCCTATACATTGTGGGAAGATGACTTCGGGGAAAATCCTAAAGTGGATACCCGGGGAAATCCTGTAACGGATGAAGAGTGGATCGCGCTGAATTCCCGTATGAAGATCCCCAAAAACCGTTATGAATTCCGCCTCTCCAATCTTACATATTTCAATCCCCGCTTGTCTTTCCGCGGACAGGTGGATGTATTGAGCGATTATAATTTCCTGGAAGAATTTTTCACCAAAAGATATAATGAAGATGTTCAGCCGCCCTCCTTTGCCGCTCTGGATTATCAGGGAGATTCTTTCTCCTCCATTTTGCAAAGCACATTCAAAGTCAACTCTTTTGATGTGACGGTGGAAAGATTGCCGGAAGCGCGTTTTGATATTTTCCGCAGAGAACTTTTCGGAGGGTTGTATTATCAGAGTCAGACTACCGGCGGTTACTATAAGATGAACTGGCGGGAATTTGACCGCAAACGCTGGGAAAATCCCCGGCTTACACCGGAAACACTTGCTTCTGCTGCAAAATATCCCGGAAAAAGCCGGGATATCATAAATGCTTTCCAGCGGGGGACTTTGACAAAGGAACAGGCGATCAAAGCATTGTGGGCAAGTGATCCGAAAGCCTACGATCCCTATCTGGATGAATTGAAAAACTATGAATCCGCCCGGTTTGACACATTGCATGCGTTCTATTATCCCATGCGTTTTCTGGATGCCATCAACTTCATCCCCCGGTTTGCCGCAAGATTGACCGCCTATTCCCGTTCTTCCAAAGGGAAAGTGGGTCTGGATGATCTCTACAATATGATCAACGCCAATGATCTGGACAAATGGCCCGGTACCGGTTTGGCTGTAAAAAATTATGATAAAGACGGCGGCGCAGAGTACCGGTTTGCCTTTGAACTGGGAGCGGAACTCAACACAAAATTCTACCGTACATGGCAGACGCCGAAAAGTGCTTTCTTCCAGATCGACGGCTTGCGGCATGTATTTATCCCCTACATCAACTATACCTTCATCCCCAAACCTTCTGTGGATTATACCCATCTTTACTATTTTGATGATGTGGATCAGATCACCAGACAGAACTTTTTCCGTTTCGGTATGATCAACCGTTTACAGACCAGGGGGGAAAATTCCCAGGTACGGCAGTATTTTTCCATGGAAAATTACTGGGATTACCACTTTTTCAGAGATTTCGGGTTCAATAATCTGGGAGATTTCACTACATTATTGTCTTTCACCCCCACAGAGGAATTTGCCTTTACCACAAAACTTGTTCTGGATGTAGGAAACAATAATGCACACGATTATCAGGTGAAACGGGGCGGAAAAGATGCAGGCAGACCGGGGATCTCTTCCAACCTCTTCAACCGCTGGGAAACCTCTCTTTCCTATAAATTCTCCAAAGACTGGCAGATCACTGCCTCCTATCTTTACAGTGATAATTACTATCAGCGGGCTACTTACTCCATGGCAAGCACCCTTGCTTCTGCCGCCGCCATGACCAATTTCTCCACCTATTTTGAGCGTCAGCAGATGGTTGCTCTTTCCCTCGCATTCCCCACCATGATCGATGACAGACTCAAAGGAAGAGCTTCTGTAGCTTACGATGTGGATGATGATCTGGTAGATAATGTGGATCTCACCCTTACCCGTCATTTCCATTGCTGGTATCTGCAAGTGAGTGCAGGAGCAGAATTTACCAGAAATGCGGTCAATCACCGCACCTGGGAATGGTATGTGGGTTTTGCTTTGGGACTTTCCGCCATGCCGGGAGCGGCCATTACGGCAAGAAATGAGTTTGAAGCAAATGATTACGATGAGCAGCCTGTTGCTGCGGGTAATTAAGATTGCTGCTTAAAAAATCAATATCCGCCTGACAGCAGATCTCTTTTCCGGTAAAGGGATGCCGGAATCCCAGAACAGCACAATGGAGTGCCTGACGGGGGAGAAGAAGAAGTTTTTTATCCTCTTGTGTAAATGAGTCATCTTTGATTTTCAGGAAAAGTCTCTCATCTTTTCCGTAGAGTTTATCTCCTGCAAGAGGAAATCCCAGAGAATATAATGTAGCACGGATCTGATGCTGTCTTCCGGTAACGGGAAACACCCGTACAAGGGTCATTTCCGGGGGGATAGCCTTTTCCCGGACAAGAATGGTCTCCGCATATTCCCCCTGTGTATTTCCATCGTTTCCGGCAAAAAGAAAGCGTTTCTTTTTGGCAATGAGACTCCTTGTATCCGGTACAAGTCTGCCCGCAGCCCGGACTCTGCCGTAAAAATCTCCGTGAACAAGAGCAAGATACTCTTTATGGAGAGGGGTTCTGCCGTTATCCATTGCGGCGGCCGCCTGCCGTGACCGGGCTGCAATGAGAAGTCCGGAAGTTTCTTTATCCAGTCTCTGCACAAACTTCAATTCCCCGTAGATACAGGATGCCTGATACCATAAAGTATTGCGGTAAAAGGGACCGGTGGGATGCACACAGACATTTCCGCTTTTTTCCAGTACAAGAAAATGTTCATCCTCATAGTGTACTTTATAATCCAGATCGGCAGGAGGTTCCGGAAGATTTCCGGGATAATAGGAGATACGGGAGTGTTTTTTTAAAAGAAAAAGCGGAAGAAGGATTTTCTCCCCTTCCACTTTTACTTTGCCTTTTCTGATCTCTTCTTCCCAGCCCTTGCGGTCAAACCTTTTATAACGGGCGGCAAGAAAATCCAGTAGGGATATACCATCTTCCTTTTCAGGGACAAAACTGTAAAATTCCCTTCCGCCGGGTTTTTCCATCTGAGATCGCCGTGCTGAAAAAGGTTATTGATTGTCTTCGTCTTTGTTCAGCCGGTCGATATCCTTCTGTACCATATCCACAACAGCTTCAAATTTCTTTTTGTTGCTGTCATCCACATCCATAAGGGTCTTATGGGCGTCAAGGACGGTACGGGCGGAATCCAGATCCATTTTTCCGGAAGAGACATTTGCAGAAATATTTTCCTTTTCCGGAAGAATAACCTCCCCTTCCGTATAATTGAAAAGTTTTTTCAAACCCAATCCGTAAAGAAGAGATTTATTCAATTCACCGGCATTGACGATATTCATTACTGCGCCGATCTTTCTGGCCCGCAGTCCCAGCATGGCAAGGATCCCCATAAAGGTACTGTCCATACCCTGACAATCGGAAAGTTCCACATCCACTCTGGTAAAATCTTCCGCTTCCAGTTTTTTGGCAAGATCCCGCAGGGGACCGGCACACTCAAAAGTAGCCCTTCCGGATGCTTTCACAGCATACACGCCATTCTCCCCTGCAATAGAAAGATTTGCATTCTGCATTCTTCATGCCTTTCTCTTGAAAAAATTGCAACTTCTTACTTTTCCAGTACGGCTTTGATACGGCGGACGCCCCGGCTGGAACTTTCCTCTTTCTGGATCTTGAAATGTCCCAGATCGCCGGTATTGGTTGCGTGAGGTCCTCCGCAGATCTCTTTACTGAATTCCCCCATGGTATACATGGTGACTCTTTCGCCGTATTTATGACCGAAAAGTCCGATAGCACCTTTATCTCTTGCTTCATCCACTGTAAGTTCTTCGCAGATGATGGGGGCTTTTGCTGCAATACACTCATTTACGATCTTTTCCACTTCCGCCAGTTGTTCGGGAGTCATTTTTGCATCATAGGAAAAGTCGAAACGCAATCTTTCCGCAGTGATATTGGAGCCTCTCTGTTCAACAGTTGTACCCAATACTTTCCGCAAAGCAGCATGAAGAAGATGGGTGGCAGAGTGGAGAGCGGCAGTAGCTTCGGAGTGGTCGGCAAGACCGCCTTTGAACTTCTGTTCTGCGCCCTTGCGGGAGAGTTCCTGATGCTTTGCAAAGGCTTCTTCATATCCTTTCATGTCCACAGTGAAACCTTTTTCCGCCGCCATTTCGCAGGTGAGTTCAATGGGGAATCCGAAAGTTTCGTAAATATAGAAAGCATTTTTACCGCTGAAAACTTTGGTCTTGACAAATTCAGGTACTTTGGAAATGATTTTCTCAAATTCATTTGTACCTTTTTCCAGAGTACGGGCAAAAAGGGCTTCTTCATTGGAAAATTCTTCCAGGATCCTTGCGCCATTTTCGCCCAGTTCCGGATAAAATTCTTTATAGTTTTCAATAACTACTTCTGCAATTTTTGCACAGAATGCTGTTGTGATACCCAGTTTTCCGCCTTCACGCACGGTACGGCGGATCAGACGGCGGAGGATATAGGGCTGGTCTGTCTTGCCGGGAGTGACACCGTCAGCCATGATGAAAGAAGCCGCACGGATGTGTTCCACAACGATCCTTTCAGAACGGCTTCTCAATTCAGGAGAGACCCATTCCACACCGCGGACTTTGTCCAATGCTTCAAAAAGCGGAGCGAAAAGTTCGGTTTCATAGCAGCTCCTTTTCCCCTGAAGAACAGCCGTTACCCGTTCCACGCCCATACCGGTATCCACATTTTTCTGGGCAAGGGGAACAAATGTACCGTCGGCAGTTTTGTTGTACTGCATAAAGACATCGTTCCAGATCTCCACCCAGCGTCTGTCTTTGGGATCAAAAACTTCCGGAACAGGAAGGGGACCCGTCCAGTAGAACATTTCTGTATCAGGCCCGCAGGGACCGGTCTGACCGGCAGGGCCCCACCAGTTATCCTCTTTGGGCAGTTTGGCAATACGGTTTTCGGGGATTCCCAGAGAACGCCATTTGTTGAATGCTTCTTCATCAAAAGGAGCATTTTCATCCCCCTGGAAAACGGTCACGCCCAGCATTTCAACAGGGATATTGAGGTTATCTTTTCCGGTAAGGAACTCAAAGGAAAATTCAATGGCTTCGTTCTTGAAATAATCTCCCAGAGACCAGTTGCCCAGCATTTCAAAGAATGTAAGATGTACGGGATCGCCCACTTCATCAATGTCCCCGGTTCTGATACATTTCTGCACATCAGTAAGTCTTGTTCCCTGGGGGTGTTTTGCTCCCAGAAGATAAGGCACAAGGGGGTGCATCCCGGCGGTTGTGAAAAGTACGGTGGGGTCGTTATCGGGAATAAGGGATGCGCTTTTGATGACGCTGTGACCTTTTGCTTTGAAAAATTCAATGTATTTTTTTCTCAATTCTCTTGCTGTCATTTTCCAATCCTTTCTTTTTCGGCAGTAACAGTGATTTTCTTTATAATATAATACAGATTTTCCGGTAATCAAATCTTTCAGAAAAAAAAGAATAAAAAACTCTTCTTTGACCCGTGACTTTTCCATAATACAGCAATTTTTGAAAGGGCAAAAGGGATAAAAGAGATTGAAAAATGTTTCCGGCAAAGAAAAATGACAATTATTTTTTCCTGCATCTTGAAATTTCCGTCTTTACGGTTAAAATATAATGATGGAATTTTTAATTACCTCAACTATACCGGAGAAAAAAATTTTATATGCGTTTCCGTTGTCCTTTCTGTTTTCTTGCTGTTAAAACTGTCCCGGAATCCTGCGGCTATCAGATACAATGTCCCAACTGTCATCATCAGGTGACAGTTCCGCCGGGCAGATTTCAAAACGGCTGTGTTATTGGAGATTTTCTCATAAAAGAAAAGATCGGCGAAGGCTCCAATGCCTGTGTTTATCTTGCCACACAACTTTCTCTGGAACGTCAGGTGGCTTTGAAAGTGCTTTCACCGGAATTTTCCACCCATGCGGGTATTGACCAGTTTCTGAAAGAAGCACGGGCGGCGGCAAAATTGAGTCATATCAACCTTGTGCAGACTTATGCCGTCGGTAAAGAGGATAATTTTTATTATTTTGCCATGACCTGTATCCACGGGGAAACCATCACCTCCCGTCTGAAACGCAAGGGAAAGATCCCGGTGGACGAAGCATTGCATATCATTCAGCAGGCGGCGGAGGCACTCTGCTATGCCTGGGAGGAAAGCCATCTTGTCCATAAAGACATCAAGCCGGATAATATCATGATAGCGGAAGACGGGATCATCAAAGTCACTGATCTGGGATTATCCATCTATGCCGGGGAGTGGGATGACGGCAATGAAGTAGCAGGAAGTCCCGCCTATATGAGTCCGGAACAGTTGACGGGAAAAGTTTTGGATACAAGAACAGATATTTATTCTCTTGGGGTCACCCTTTATCAGATGCTTTCCGGCAAACAGCCTTTTACCGGAAAAGATTTCAAAGACCTTGCAGAACAGCATTTACGCAATGAACCGGCAAGATTGGATAAAATCGACCGTTCCATTCCTCTGAAAGTGGCACTTTTTGTGAATAAAATGCTTGCCAAACGGCCGGCAGACCGTTTTGACAGTATGGAAGAACTTTTACGGGAATTATGGACATTGCGGCAAAGCACGGCTCCGGATAAAAACATCATCCCTGCGGTACATACCCTTACTGCGGCAAGACTCAATTACGCAAGCAGTCTGGAAAGTGCCGAAGTAAAGAAAAATGTGCTGAAACTGGAAAATGAAGTAAGCATCCATAAACGGTATTTGAAGATCCTTCTTCCTCTTCTGCCCATTCTTATCGGAGCGGCGATCTCCTTTACCATTTACCGTTACGAATCTGCTCCCCCGGCAGAAAAATCCATGGAAAGGATCGCTCTGGAAAGGATCGCATCCTTTGAACGGTTCTCCAAAGATCCCACGCTTCCCCTGGAAACCGTACAGTCCGAGGGCAGAAAAATGATTTCTGAATTTCAGAAAAGCGATATAAGATTACGCAGAGCAGTCATGTTCCGCGTCCGCTGGCTTATGGCGGATGCAAGGGTGACAAGACTGAATGCAGAAAAGAAAAAACTGGAAAGGCGCATTGACTATCTGCGCAATTCCGGCTGGCAGTGGGATGCTTTCCGTACACTTTTCTGCCATATGGCACCCCATACCCCTCTGCAGAAAGTGCAGGAATATATCGAGGAACAGAAAAAACTCAATCCCTCCCCCGGTTATGCTGCATTCCTGAAAAGACAGTATATATTGTACCGCAATCTTGTCCGGTTCCATGAGAGAGTGGAAAAGGATGGGAAAGTTCCCGGATTTTTACGCAATGATGCAAAATTTTTCCAGGCACTTCTGGCAAAGAAATTCGCCCTTGCTTCAACGCTCAAACCGGAATACCCCGATCTGGCAAATATTATCCTTATCATGCGGGATTACCGCATACGGGAACTCAATAATATCCGTATCCTTCAGGGCAGAAAAGAAGCGGAAAAAAAATTGAAAGAGATTCTTTTGCAGTTTGAAGGCGATGAAGAGTTTACCCGGATAAAACAGGAACTGGAAGAAGCAATAAAATAAGAACGGGGGATCTTCAACGGTAGATCAGGATCTCTTCCCCCTCACGGCAGAGGTTGAATTTTTCCCTTGCCACTTTTTCCGCAGCGGCAGTATTGTGTTCAAGATCGTGTACTTCGCTTAAAAGGGTGAGATTTTCTTCCCGCAGTTTGTTATATTCCTGCTTTTTTGCTTCCACATACTTTTCCATTTTTCTGTAATTGGAATAGACTGGATGCACCATAGCAACGGAAAACCCGAAAATCACAATAAGAAGAAAGATCAGAAGATAGGAAAGTGCTTTTTGTATCGGGTGTTCCATTTTTTATATTCCTGTTGTTTTTGCAGAAAACGCCTTATTTGTAATATAGCACAGGAAAAAATTATTGCAAACAGAAATACTGCATACACAAAAAATTACGGGGCTTTTGCTGTAAAAGCCCCGTAACAGAAGAATACAGAAAATCATTTCTTTTTGCCATTCAAAGGCAGAAGACGGAAATTTTTATGATCGTGATTTTTCTTTCCGTCAATGGAAACGATCTCTTTTTTTGCCCAGGAATAAACCTCATCGAAGGCGGAAAAGATCTTTTCCGCCGCTTGGATACGGGCAAGTTCATCCTGGATATATTCTCTGTTTCTCCCGTATTTCAGAAGATAACGGCGCTGTCTTGCCCCTTTGCCCAGAAGAAGTACGGGGTCAGTTGTGGAAATATCCGTGGATGCCCAGCCGATCAATAGAGTATTTTCCTTTTTTATTTTCCCGCATACGCTTTTTCCTTACAGAGAGTGGAACATCCTGTAATGGCAAAAAGCATTACCGGCATCATCAAAAGAATCAGATTTTTCATTTTTCTTCCCCGGTTGAATAACAAAGAAAAGGGGTGTTGCAAAAGTACGATGGATTTTTTCATTGTGTCTGCTCAAAAGATGAAAAAAGTTTGGTAAATATTCAAATAAATCAGAGTTTCTCCAATATATCTTTTGAGGAATATGCCCTGTAAGGGCAGAAGGCTCTGAAAGAGCCGCAGGATCACAGCCCGGGGCAAGTCCCCTGAAAGG
>JAGBXB010000033.1 GCA_017629515.1 Lentisphaeria bacterium
CACGATGAAAAAGTCTATCTGAAAGCCCGTACTGTGACCGATCTTGTCACCCGGGAACAGAAAGAAGCCACAGAAAAAACCTTTATGCGGGTTGCCTATGATAAGGATTTCCTGTATATTGCCGTCAATGCGGAAAATAAAAAGGCATGGAGCAAGGTAAAAGCAGAAGCCAAAACACATGACGGCCTTGTCTGGAGCGATGACTCCATTGAATTGCAGATCGTTCCCCCGGATCAGGATGGAAAGTATTATCACCTTATCATCAATACTCTGGGAACCGTATATGATTCCCGGTGCTTTGCAAGTACTTTCGAGAGAAGTTGGTCTTCCAATGCGGAAGTGAAAGTCGGGTATGCGGATAAGACCTGGAACTATGAAATAAAGATCCCCTTTGCTTCTCTGGGGTCAAAACCCGGCGCATTGCCCTGGCGGCTGCATTTGATGCGTACTGTCACCAATCTGCAGCCTCCCACCTCCCATGAATGGACTTCTCTGGACGGGATGCGCCCCTATCAGAGCGATTCCTACCGCAGAATGGTATTCGGTCAGGATCTCATCCGCAACGGGAATTTTGCCGTCCTTGCCAAAACAAAAATCATGGGAAAAGAGGTCATGTTCCCCAAAGGATGGAGCCTTGCGGGAAGTGATAAATTCCGGATCAGTAAAACTGCCTCCGGAAATCAGGTATGGACAAGCGGTAATTTTTCCGGCGGTTTCGGCGTGCCCAAAGGTTTGGCAAGCGGAAAAAATTATCATCTTGTGATCCGGGCAAAGGGAAAAGGTACGATGAGTATCGGTACATGGAGCTGGGAGGGGTACAATCCCCGCAGCAATCACAGAAGATTGAAGTCTCCCGTATATAAACTTACGGATGAATTTAAAGATTACTCCTTTATTTTCCCCTGCCTCCCCAAAGAACACTATGTGGTATTGTGGATCTACGGAACAAAGACAATAGAAAATATTTCCTGCACAATAAAATAACATAAGGAGAAAAAATGAAAAAACTTATTCTTGCAGCATTGTTTGCCGCTTGTATTCTGCCTCTTTCCGCACAGGAAAGGAAAGAAGTGAAAATTCCCGCCGTTATTGTAAATGGCGGAGAGTTCAAAGAGCTTGCAAAGACAAAGATCCGGGGAAAGGAAGTCCAGTTTGTGAAAGGGTGGAGTTATTATTCCGACAAGGCTTTCAAAGTGGAGAAAACTGCCTCCGGAACATACGAAGTGACTACGGACGGCTGCTTCGGCGGCGGTTTCGGCGTACCCAAAGGCTGTCCGGAAGGGTATGAATATAAACTCACCATTACCGCCAAAGGCAAAACTCTGTCTTTGCGTACCTGGAGCTGGGTGGGATATAATCCCCGTACCAATCACAGAAGATTGACCATTCCCGGTTACAAACTTACCGATACTTACAAAGATTACTCCTTTACTTTCCCCTGTATTCCCAATGAATACTATGTGGTTCTGTGGGTGGACGGCAATAAGACCATCAGCAAGATCAAATGTGAACTGGTTCCAGCCGCAAAAAATCCTCCGCCCGCTGCAAAGTAAAAAACGTCTCAATCCTCTTTTTCGTGCCGGAAAACGCGAGTTTTCCGGCATTATTTTTTGTATGCAAAGAAGAAATAACTTGCAAAAATACCGGAAAAAGGGTAAATTAATGACCGGAAAAACAATATTAATAAAGGAGACAATTACCATGATCCAGATCCTTGCCGGTACATCCAATAAACACAAAGTGGAAGAGTTCAAAAGTGCCATTTCCCATCTTCTTCCCGATTTGCAGATCCTTATGACAAGTGATTTCCCCTCTTTCCCCGATGTGGAGGAAAACGGGACTTCTTTTGAGGAAAATGCCTCCATCAAGGCAAAACACGCTTCCGCTTATGCCGATATGCCCGCTTTTGCGGATGATTCCGGTCTGGAAGTGATGGCATTGAACGGGGAACCGGGGATCTATTCCGCGCGTTACGCAGGGGAAAAGGCTACGGATGCGGAAAAAATGGCGAAAGTTCTTGCCGGATTGGAGGGGAAAAGTGACCGCAGGGCAAGATTTGTCTGCGTCATAGCCCTTGCCGCAGGGGGAGAGATCACGCAACTTTTCCGCGGGGAAGTTCATGGCGTGATCGCCCATGAACCCAGAGGTGATCATGGCTTCGGTTATGACCCCATTTTCATTCCCGACGGATATGATAAAACTTTCGGGGAACTGGGTGCAGAAATAAAGGAAAAAATCAGTCACAGAGCCGTTGCGCTGGAAAAGATGACACAATTTCTGCAAAAAGAACTGGAAAATATGGAAGGATTTGAGTTGCAATAACTTATTTTCAACTTGGATAAAGGTGTTTTATATGGTGAAAAGTTTGAAAACTCTTTCTTTTTTCCTTTTTCTTTTCTTTGTATTTCCTCTCTTCCCGGCGGAAAAAAAGTATGTTTTTGAATTTGAAAGAAGTGTGAAAGAGGGGGCGGAATATGAATTATTCATCAAACTGGATCAGTCAAGTTCTTATCAGTTTCTTCTTGCCGGAACAGAAAAAAAACACCTGAAAAATGAGTCTCTCCATATTCAGCTTTCCGCCATTCTCACCATTGGAAAAACCGATCCTTCCGGCAGGATGAAAAAAGCCCGTCTGCTTGTGCGTTCCTATTCCGGAAGATTTCAGGAAAGTACGGGAAACCGTTCCTATACAAATAAAGATGATCTTGCCGGAAGAGTATATCTTCTTTCCTTTTCCGGTAATAAAACCATATTGCAGGCCGCAGACGGCAAAACTCCTTTATCTCCGGAAGATCTTTTTCTTTTGCAGGGACTTTTTCAGGATCCGGCAGGAAACTCTTTTGCCGATCTTGCCGGAGAAAAAAGATCTCTTGTTCCGGGGGAGACTTTTGCTCTGAATACAGAAAATTTCCGCAAAGGTCTGGAAAAAAGAAAGATATTCTGCAAGGAAAAAGATCTGGAAAATTTCTGCCGGTTTGAAGGGATCGCACCTTTCCGGAATATCCGCTGCGGAAAATTTTTCCTGAACATCAAGTCGGATAAGATCCCCGGTTATCAATTCCGGTACAGAGCTTCACTGTTCCTGCCGGAAAAGAAAGAGGGCGGACCTTTTGTCAGTATTCAGCGGGATATGGTGGAATTTCTGGTGAGGAATATCACTGCCGTCAATTCCCTTGCCGCCGGTGGGCAAATAAGTTATGAAATAAAGGAAAGCGCTTCTTTTATTATGCTCCCTCTGGAAAAACCGCTGGAAAAAGAGACTCTTGAAGGGGGATTTTTCGATCTTTTGAAACGAAAGTGATACCAATGTCAAATATCCCCTTTGCTGAAACTTTATCCGCTGAAAAACGCCGTAGCTGCCGTAATACAGCGATCCTTTCCACACTTCTCGGTTGTATCTCTTCCCAGATCGTGGAAAGCAATGCCATCATTGTTCTTTTTCTTACGCTTTTAGGTGGCAGTGAATCTTTCAGCATGTTTTCCTCTTCCTTAATGAGTCTTTCCGGGATCCTGCTTCTGATCCCCTGTGCGGTTTTTGCCGCAAAGTGCGGGATAAGGATCACATACAGTATTTCCTGCATCGCCGGATTTCTGGGGTTCTGCCTTATTGCCTGCGCCCCTTATTGCGGGACATGGGGGAAATATGCCGTGATTTCCGGGTGCGCCGTCTATACACTCACCTTGAACTTTTACGCTTCCACCTGGTATCCCCTGCTGGATAATTTCCTGAAAGCGGAGGAACGGACTCAATTTTTCAGCAGGATGCGTTTTATTTATATGCTCTTCAATGCCGCACTGCTTTTTCTGTTGGGAAAGTGTGCCGGTTCCAATATGCCGCTATGGGCGTTCCAGGCGGTCTTTCTCCTTGCAGGAGCAGGTTTGCTGGGCAGAAAAATCTGTATGGATCATCTGCCGCTGGATCCCGACATGCAGAGAGAATCGGCTGATTTAAGGAAAACTCTCCCCATCTGTTTGCATAATTCCCCCCTCATGAGTTTTTCCATCTATTTATGCGTTTTTTACATGGCTTTTTCCGCAGCTCTGCCTTTGAGCATGATCTATATGAAAAAATCTTTATGTATCGCTTCCGGAACGATCGTGATCCTTTCTGCTGTGCATCTGCTGGGAAAACTTGCCGGATTTTTTCTTCTGGGAAGATTTGGAAAATATTGCTCCATGGGAATACAAATCATTTTCACCCATGTTCTTGCTCTTCTTTCCGTGGGGGCTCTTCTGTTCCTTTCCGGCGGAGGGACAAAAGAACTTATTCTTGCCGGGACAGCATTTTTCTTTATGGGGACAGTCAATGCGCTCCTTATGTGCATAAGTGCTGTGGGGATCCTGGAACTTGCCATGAAAGGAAACAAACTTATGGCAATGGCAGTAGTTTCCACCTTCGTTTATGCGGGAACTGCCGCCGGAACACTTTTGATTACCTTTCTGCTGAAAGAAGGCATATTGAAAAATACATGGCTGCTTGCCGGAAAAGTATTTACAAAATTCCAATTCCTTTCCGCAATCTTTGTTCTGGGATTGCTTCTCTCCCTTCTGCTTCTTCCCTTTGTGCCGGCTGTGGCGGAAATAAAGAAGAAAAAATCCTGAAAAAAGATACAAAAATCCCCTGAAGAAAATTTTTCAAAGAAAAAAGGGCAGGAAGGAACTTTACGGCTTATTTCTTATTGTACCACTTGATCAGCATGGCACCCAGTGTAAGCCCGCCGCCAAAGGCAGTAAGAAGGACATAATCGCCGTCTTTCAGTCTGCCGTCCCTGTTCAATTCATCCAGACACAATCCGATGGAGGCGGAGGAGGTATTGCCGTATTTGCTGATATTGCGGAATACCCGTTCCAAAGGCAGTTCCAGACGGTTGGCAATGGCGTCAATAATACGCATATTGGCCTGATGAGGAATGATCCAGGCAACCTTTTCAGGATCCACACCCGCTTCTTCCAGTGTTTCCCGGCATGCTTTCACCATTCCGGAGACTGCAAGTTTGAATACGGCCTGACCATCCATTTTTACAAAATGCATGTGTGCATCCACTGTTTCGTGCGTGGCAGGATTTTCACTTCCTCCTGCAGGGATCTGCAAAAGATCGGAATATTTCCCCATGGAACCAAGTTTGGAGGCTATGAAAAATTCTTTATCTTCTTCCGTTCCGGAATCATCTCTTGCCAGAACAAGAGCCCCGGCACCGTCACCAAAGAGAATACAGGTGGAACGGTCAGTCCAATCGGTAACAGAGGAAAGTTTTTCCGCCCCCACCACCAGCGCATAACGGTATTTTTTATGTGCTTTAAGCATGGCATTGGCGATCTCAATGGAATAAAGAAGCCCGGAACAGGCGGCAAGTACATCATAACAGGCGGCATTTTCCGCGCCGAGTTTCTTTTGCAGCATACAGGAAGTACTGGGCAGAGGTCTGTCAGGGGATACCGTGGCAACAGAAATAAGGTCAAGGTCGGAGGGCTCGATCCCCGCCATATCCAACGCCCGTTTTGCGGCTTCCAGAGCCAGGTCGGAAGTAAGAACATCCCTTTCCGCTATTCTGCGTTCAGAGATCCCGGTACGGGTACGGATCCATTCATCGTTGGTTTCCACCATTTTTTCAAGGTCAAAATTGGAGAGTGCCCTGGGGGGGACATAAGAGCCTGTACCTAAAATCCTGATAGCCATATTTTCCCTTGTTCCGTTATAATTTTTCTCAATTTCTTTTTTCCGGCACATCCCCGGTCCGGTATCGGAACAGAGGAACTTTCCGGAGATTACAAACCGCCGGATTTTTCCAGCATGGGCGCCCATTTTTCCGCATAGACCTCTTTTTCGATACCACATTCGTAAATGCGGTTGGAGATCTGCTCCGGAACATTGGCGATCGCAAATTCGTTGGCAACACGGATGGCATTACGGATGGCTTTGGGGGTGGAAGCACCGTGACCGATGATACAGATCCCGTTCAACCCCAGAAGCGGTGCGCCTCCGTATTCTTCAAAATTACTCACCGCTTTGATCTCGCGGAAAGCATCTTTGGCAAGCAGGGCCCCGGTGAGACGCAGTGCATTTTTCCGGAATGCCTTGTTGATCCACTGGAAAGTTGCCATGGCAAGACTTTCTGCGGATTTGAGAAGTACATTCCCCACAAATCCATCGCAGACCACCACATCACAACCACCCATAAAAGTATCATGTCCTTCCACATTGCCGATGAAGTTGATGGGCATTCTGGAAAGGATCTTGAAAGTAGCTTTGGTCAATTCATTGCCTTTGGCATCCTCCCCGCCGACGGAAAGAAGCCCGATCCTGGGATCTTTGATCCCCAGACCGTATTTTGCATACAGTTCTCCCATTACAGCAAACTGGGCAAGGTTCAGCGGAGTGCAATCTGTATTACCGCCGGCATCTGCAAGGATCCATTTGCCTGTTACATTGGGCATGATGGAACCGATACAGGGACGATCCACGCCGGGGACCATCCTCATTTTCACTTTGGAGGCAGCTACCGCCGCCCCTGTGTGACCGGGGGAAACCACACCATCTGCCATTTTCTGGGCTACCAGAGTGGCGCAGACGGTTATGGAAGAGTTTTTCTTACTCTTGATGGCGGTCGTGGAAGGTTCCCCCATTTCCACAACCGTTTCTGCATGAACAACTTTCAGCCGGTCAGATTCCTTGACACGCATCTTCTCCATGTAATAGGCAAGTTTCTCTTTATGACCGACATAAAGGATCTCCACATCCGGATACATATCCAATGCTTCGATCACTGCCTCCAATGAAGTGGCGGGGGTGAAGTCCCCGCCCATGGCATCAACTGCGATTCTCATGACCGGACAGTGTCCTTATTTGGGCTGTTCAACAGTGAGGACCTGCTGGCCTTTATACATACCGCAAGCTTTGCAGACGGTATGGGGGGCAACGGGAGCTCCGCACTCTTTGCAGAATGTAGCCTGAACGCCTTCGTAACGGTTATGAGCCTGACGCTGACGGCGTTTCATCTTGGATGTTTTTCTTTTGGGCATTGCCATAGTTATGTTCTCCTTATTTTAGGTTAATCTTTCACTGACTGCTTTCCTCCGTACATGCCGGAAAAAACGCAGAAAATCCGTGCGGATCAATTAATATAGCATCTTTTTGTGATATTTCAAGCACTTTTCTTTTTTTCTCTTCCGGATGAGTATATTTTTATCTTTTTCAAACCGGAAAACAGGGAAAAAAAACAGCTTATTTTTCTTCTGCAGTTTTTCCGTTCTGCTCACTGGCAGGAGCAGATGCGGCAGTTTTGGCAGGGGAAAGTTTGACGATCACAAATTCATCACGGCGTTCCTGTGCATGGGCAGTCTCATCATTATCTTTTGCGGCGCTTTTTTCCTCTCCGTAACTCAAAGTTTTGATCCTTGCGGCATCGATACCGGAACCCACCATCATCTCCTGGGCGGCAAGGGCGCGGCGTTCCCCGAGAGCGCGGTTGTATTCGGCAGTACCTCTGTTGTCGCAATTCCCTTCAATGACCACCCCTGTTCCGGGATTGTCTTTCAGATATTTGACAACGGCATCCACTTTTCCTGCTTCATCGGGATCGACGATAGACTGGTCAAATTTGAAATAGACAGGTTCAAAAACGATCCCGGGTACGGGAGTGCCGAATCCATCGTAATCGTTGCCGGCAGCATTGGAGCCTTCTTTGTATTCACCGGGTTTTTCCATCCGGGCAAGTTCTTCATCTTTATTTGCAGCTTTTCCGGTTTCTCCGCCCAGCAGATTTGCTTCACCGTTTGCAGCCTGATCCATTGCCTGACCGTTTTTAGCGGCATTTGCCTTGGGGGCTGTACCTCTTTTAAGATACGGTTTGGCGGTTTCATCGTTGTTGAAGTAGGAGCAGGAAGCAGTAAGTACTGCAAGAGCAGCAGAAGAAACTGCCAACAACATCAATTTTGTCCATTTCATTTTCAAAATCCCCTTTTTTGGTGTGAAAAAAAACTTGTTTACTATAAAAATACTCACTTTTCTGAAAAAATCAATAGTAATTAAATTGACAGTTGCAGGAAAAGCAAGTAAATTTAAAGAAAAATCGGTAATTTTTAACAAAAACGGGTTTTCCCGTAAAATCTGGAGAAAAAAATGGCAACAAAAGAACAACTTTCCAACATCAGAACAGACATCGACTGGGGCACACTGGGTTTCAGCTATATGCCTGTGCGTTCCCACATCACATGCACCTATAAAGACGGAGCATGGGGTACACCCGAATTGAAAACCGATCACAATGTGACCCTTTCCATTGCCGCCACCTGCCTCCATTACGGTCAGGCTGCATTTGAAGGTCTCAAAGCCTTCCGCTGCAAAGATGGTGCCGTCCGCATTTTCAGACCCGATGAAAATGCAAAGCGCATCAATCTTTCCGCATCCCGTATCCTCGGCCCGGAAATGCCTGTGGATCTTTTTGTGGAAATGTGCCGCAAAGTCGTCCTGGACAATATCGACTATGTTCCCCCTTACGGAAGCGGCGGCTCTCTCTACATCCGTCCCCTTTATATCGGTACAGATCCCCAGATCGGGGTCGCTCCCAGTGCCAGTTACCAGATGATCATTATGGTCATGCCTGTCGGCGCATACTACAAAGCCGGTCTCAAAGGCGTTCCCGCCATCACCATTGATAATTATGACCGTGCAGCCCCCCTGGGAACCGGTACCATCAAGCTGGGCGGAAACTATGCCGCAAGTCTGAAACCCCAGAAAGAAGCCAAGGAAAAAGGGTATCCCGTACCCCTTTTCATGGATGCCAAAACCCACGAATATATTGATGAATTCGGCACAAGCAACTTCTTCGGTATTACCAAAAAAGGTACTTATGCCACTCCCAACTCCACCTCCATTCTGGGAAGTATCACCAATAAATCCCTCCAGCAGATCGCCAAAGATCTTGGTATGGAAGTGGAATGCCGTCCCATCCACCGTAATGAACTGGGCGATTTTGCGGAAATCGGTGCCTGCGGTACTGCCGTGGTCATTACTCCCATCTCCGAGATCAATGCCGGCGACAAGATCTATACCTTCGGTGAAGAATGCGGCCCCATCCTCAAAAAACTTTATGACCGCATGACAGGCATCCAGTACGGCGAATATCCTGACGAACACAACTGGACTGTGGAGGTCTGATATGATTTCCACCGTACTTACAGAAAAAATTAAAGCCATTGATCCGGGTTTGAAGGCTCTTGGATCTGCCGACGGCACGATCTTCCTCTCCCCCGGTATGCAGGGCAGGATCTACTGCGCCGTGGAAGATGAACTGGTCTCCAAACTGGATTTCCCCCTTGCGGCAAATCCCACACCGGATTTCAACAATATCGGCGGCAACTCTCTCTGGCCTGCGCCGGAGGGGGGGGCTTATGCCTATAACTATCCCCACGGGGAATGGACTGTTCAGGACGGGATCAACAAAGTCAAGGCGGAAGTGGAATCCTCTACGGAAACTTCCTGCGTAATGAAGAAACACATCTCTCTTCTCAATGCAAAGGGAGTAAATGTGGAACTGGATGTGAGAAGAGAAACCAGAGTCATTCCTCTTCCCGCATCTGCTGCCGAACTGGGACTGAAAGGAACTGCCTATATCTCTTCCGACTCTTTCACCCCCACGGAAGAATACAGTACAGATGATGTTCTTCTCAATGCCTGGACTCTGGAACAGTTCCCCGGACCTGATGAAGTCATTGGTTTCGGTAAATACGGCAAAAAGGGTGCTTCTGCCAAAGAGATCATCAATGATGATTTTTATGGTGACCCCCTGTCCCGTATCACCTTTACCGATGAACTCTTCCTCTTTGCTCTTGGCGGGGAAGACCGTTTGCAGATCGGGGTAAAAAAGGATTGTCTGCCTGAACTTATCGGTTCCTGGGATCCCAAACGCAATATCCTCATCATCCGCAAAACTGCCATTGAAGAAGGGCAGTATGTGAATATTGCCGATAACGATCAGAAGAACGGTCCCTTCTCCACAGAAGATATTTTCAGTATCTTCAACGGAGCATCTCTCGGGTTCTATGAGTTGGAAACCATTGCCCCCATGATCGTAAAGGACGGCAAATTCGTTTCCTCCACCGTGACCAGTGAAACGTATATTTACAAAGGAAGTGCTTCTTCTGTTGCCGCACTTCTGGAAAAAGAATACCATATCAACGCAAAGGAGATCATAAAATGAAAAAGATCAAAACTGTATTCGGTTTCGATATGGAAACCGATATCGGCAGCTGGACTTCCGGCTACGAAGGGATGCAGCACGGTACTCCCGTCATTCTGGACATCCTGAAAAAACATGACATCAAAGCAACATTCTTCTTTACTGCCGATGCAGCAGAAAAGAATGCCAATATCGTGAAACTGGTGAAAGATGCCGGTCACGAAATCGGCTGTCACACCCTTTTCCACGAAACCATCGGCGATCCTCTCTTTGAGATCCCCGGTATGATCCCCCTTCTTCCTGAAGAAGTGGAACACCGTATCGAAGTATGTACGGAAAGAGTGGAAAAGATTGCCGGAGTGCATCCCACTTCCTGGCGCTGCCCCCGTCTCTGGGGTTCCACAACTGTTGTGAACGCTCTGGAAAGACTGGGCTACACCTCCGATGCCACCTATCCCATGTACTTCTACCGTGAACGCCTCACCCCCTATCATCCCTCCAAAGATGACTGGACAAAAGAAGGGGATATGAAGATCATCGAACTGCCCAACTTTGCCGACCTTTCCATGGATTCCAAAGATCAGTACGGCAGAGATATGGACCAGTGGCCCTTGTGGAGAACCGAATCTGCTGACGCAGTGATGGAACACGTGAAAGGCTATTGCTCCTACTGTGAGAAAAAAGGTGTGGAACCCTTCCTGTGCTTCTATATGCACCCCTGGGAATTCTGGCCCATGCCTGAAGGATTGATCTATTCCGGCGAAGGGGCAGTATTGCCCGATCCCTTCATTGTCAAAAACTGCGGACAGTATTCTGCTGAACAGTTTGACCGTCTGATCACACTGCTCAAAGAAGCAGGAAGCGTATTCTCTACTGCCTCCGGCTGTCTGGAAGCATAAGAAGTCCTGAATATTTGCGGAATATATTTTATTCTGCATTTCAGTAAAAAATCAAAAGGGGTTGTTGCAAAAAAGCGACAGCCCCTTTTCTTTGGGAAAAATTATAAATTATTTCATTATTCCGGATAAACTTCCATTTGTACTGAAAGCGCGAAAGGCACATATTCCCCCGGGTATGCGAACAAAACCAAAAAACAGCCATGAAAGAGCGAGAGGGGCACCCCATGGAAAGCCCCCCCGGAAGTTGGGATGCTTTGCCGTGTGGAGATCACAA
>JAGBXB010000034.1 GCA_017629515.1 Lentisphaeria bacterium
TACGTAATATCCGAACGTAAAACCCCGGGCTGAACTCCATCGTCCCTGCGGGACTTATTCTGTACTTTTGTTTTCCGGTTCAAACAGAGTTTCCTGATCCTTTTATGGAATATATATGAAAAATATGGGATAACTGTGAAGAAAATCAGAAAAAAACTTTAAAATAAATTGAAAAAAAAAGAAAAGAGAGTATATTAAAGAGGCAAATGATATTTATATTAATTTGCCGCTTTGCGCGGCCCACACCAAAAGGGAGTAGTTATGGGCAACACATTTTTAGATGAATTCATGGCGCAGTACAAGTTTGAAGGTCTCACCTTTGACGACATTTCCATGCAAACCCAGTATGCGGATTTTCTGCCGGATGAATCCGATATCAGCAGCAATTTCACCCGCAATATCCGTTTGAACGTCCCCTTTGTCAGTGCGGCAATGGATACTGTTACCGAAAGCACGATGGCGATCGCCATGGCGAAACTCGGCGGTATCGGTGTGATCCACAAAAACCTCACACCCGATGTGCAGGCAGATGAAGTAAAGAAAGTCAAACAGTACCTGAATGGTCTTATCCGTCACCCTGTCGTTTTCCATGAAGACGTGACGGTAGAGGCTCTTCTCAACGAAAAAGAAGAGAAAAAATATTCTTTCAGCGGTTTCCCCATCGTGGACAGCAACGGGAAACTTGTGGGGATCATCACTTCCAGAGACATCAAGTTTTTGCAGGACTACAAAATGAAAGTAGCCGATGTGATGACAAAAGAACTCATCTCCGCACCCGTTGCGACCCCCATGCAGGATGCCTTTGAGATCATGCGGAAAAATAAAGTGGGGAAACTTCCCCTTGTGGATGAAAAAGGCTGTCTGAAAGGTCTTTACAGTTTTCTGGATACCAAAACTCTTATCGAAAATATGGAACCTGCTTACAACCGTGACAGCGAACACCGTCTGCGTGTTGCAGCCGCCATCGGTCCCTATGATTTCGACCGTGCCGCCGCTCTTGCCGAAGCCGGAGTGGATGCTCTTGTTCTGGATACAGCACACGGTCACAGTAAAGGGGTTGTGGAAACTGTGGCAAAACTCAAAAAAATCTACAACAATATCGACGTGGTTGCCGGTAACATCGCCACATACGAAGCAGCTGTGGATCTTCTGAAAGCCGGAGTGGATGCCATTAAAGTAGGTATCGGGCCTGGTTCCATCTGCACCACCCGGGTTGTCGCCGGTATCGGGACACCCCAGGTGACAGCCATTTATCAGGCGGCAAAAGCAGTCAATGGCGCCGTTCCCATCATTGCCGACGGCGGTATCAAACAGTCCGGTGATGTGGCAAAGGCCCTTGCCGTAGGTGCTTCCTGCGTGATGATGGGTTCTGCTCTTGCCGGAACACAGGAAAGTCCCGGTGAAAAGATCCTGCATCAGGGCAGACGCTTTGTGATCTACCGCGGTATGGGCAGTCTGGAAGCCATGAAGAAGGCAAAAGGCAGCCGTGAGCGTTACGGACAGAGAGATGTGGATGATTCCAAACGCCTTGTTCCCCAGGGTGTGGAAGGAATGGTTCCTTTCAGAGGAGCTTTGTGGGAAGTCATCCATCAGTTTGCCGGCGGTCTGCATTACTCTCTGGGCTATTGCGGGACCCGTACCATTGAAGAACTGCATGAACGGGCAAAGTTCATCAGAGTAAGTTCTTCCGCCCTGCGTGAAGCGCATCCCCATGACATCATGATGTTGAAGGATGCTCCCAATTACGCATCAGAAAATTAATTCTTTCCCTTTACGGGAATAAAATAAAGGAAGCATGAGATGAAGATCATTTTTTCAATTCTTATGCTTCCTGTTTTTTTTATCGCCCCCCTTATTGCGGGGATGACCGTTCTGGTATATTATTCCAATGCCGGAAGCGCAAGGCCGGAAAGTGAGACTTTATACCATATTTATATGTGTATCCTGCATTTGTGTATGGCTTTCGGGCTGCTTGGCGGAATGTTGGTTGCCTTGTATTGTGCCGCCATGTGCATCATAGGATTTATCATCAAATCCTGGTACCGTGCCGGTCTTGCCGGAGGGATCTCATTCGGTATGGGGTATTGTGTCTGGTATCTGAACAGTATTACTCTTTAAGGGGTCTGGATGAAAAATAAAATCGATTACCGTGATTATCTTCCGCAAAACAGTACACATAAAAGAGAAACTGTGGAATGGGTACAGTTTTACTCATTCAATGCGGCAGAGGAGGATGCCCCCAGAGTATTGAGTATCGGAGATTCCATCTGCTGTCAGTACAAAGATTTTCTGCGGGAAAAACTGGGGACAAAGGTGAACCTCACATCCTGGGGCACTTGTAAATGCGTGACAGATCCCGCTTATGTAAAGGAACTTGACCATATTCTTGAGTTCAATGATTATGACCTTATTCTTTTCAATAACGGCCTCCACAGTTTGACGAATCCTGTTGATGAATGGGAAATAGCGTATAACAGAACTCTGGATTTTATTGCGGCAAAACTGCCCCATGTTCCCGTTACGCTTTTATTGTGTACCCCCCTTGCCAATGAGGAAAAAACGGCAATTTCCCGGAAATTAAATGAAATAACGCTTTCCATTGCAGAAAAACGCAATCTCCCTGTGGTGGATCTTTTTACCCCCATGGATAAACTTGACCGGAAAAAATATTGGAGTGATGAATATCATTTCAAAGATCCGGCAAAGATCATGCAATCGGAAATTCTTGCTTCTCATGTGGAAAAGAGTCTTGAAAAAAAGA
The DNA here is from genome assembly GCA_017629515.1 of Lentisphaeria bacterium. Taxonomy (GTDB): domain Bacteria; phylum Verrucomicrobiota; class Lentisphaeria; order Victivallales; family UBA1829; genus RGIG5327. The sequence continues at coordinate 2,762 of JAGBXB010000034.1, forward strand.
TTGCCGCCTTTGCGGGAAAAGTTCAGCAGAAAAGTTCCGATACAGGGCCTTTCGGCAGGATCCTCTGATGATCCTTACCGGCAGGGAGCTTTTTCCGCATCACAACTTTTCGCCACAAAACTTTTGGTAATACTGCCCCAGGAAGTTATGTAGGCGGAGGTAAATTTTTCCGGACCTCTTGCTTCTGCGTGTCCGTCAA
>JAGBXB010000035.1 GCA_017629515.1 Lentisphaeria bacterium
GGCAAAGTGCCTTGCCGATGGTACCTGGGAAGTTGATTTCATGATCCCGTGGGAGCATTTCCCCTTGTGGCAGGGGACATTCCGTTTGTGTCTGGTGCGTTATATGGTACGGAAGGACAGTACGGAATTTGAGCATTATCCACCGGCAGGGGAAGATGTGCATCTGCGTCTGGGGATCGGCTATCATCTGCCTCAGTATGCTCTGATCTTCCGGGTGTCGGAAAAAGTTTGAAAAATAAACAGGGGTTGCAAACGCCTTTTTTCTTTTCAGCGGAATATACGGGAAAGATAAAGGCGTTTTGTTTTTCTGTCCCAAATGATTGTTAAACCGGCAGGATTTACCGGATTTTTCTCCTGATGGAACAGACCTGACCGTATCTGGATCCAGGCACTGTCTTGTTGGGATTTTCCACTATGAAAATCAATCATTGTTTTTGCAGTATCTGCTATCGTAAAAGGCGTCTGGATCTCTTTCAACCGCCAGTTCTGCAAAAAAGCTGTTTTCTTCAGAGCATCTTCTTCCACGGTCCCTTCCAGATAGAAACCGTTGCAGTTTCTGTACCATGCGGCATTTTCAAGACGGATTTTTTTCTGCCGTATAGACTGGCAGATCCCGTGCATACTCAGGATTCCGCAGGGAATGGATCCGGCAAAGAAGTAATGAGGGAATACAAAGAAATACAACTCCTGGAACTGAAACTGTCAGCAAAAGAATGAATACCAGGATTTTTCCGATACGGTTTTTTATCCCGGATAAACTGCCTCCGGCGATTTTTCCGGCAAAGTAGAGAGCATATCCCAGATTCCACAACAGAATACACTCAAAACGGATCCGGCAGACGATAACCATGGCAAGAAGGATGCCCCCATGGATGACCCACTTTTTTTTCAGAAAGGAAAAAAAGGCTCCTGTTGATTCAGTTTTTTTAATCTGCGCAAGAGTTTCACTGAAAGATCCTTTCTGATGACGGAATCCAAGAGAACAGAAGGAAGTAATTTTCTGAAGCAGCAGAATAAAAATTCTCATCATATACATGATCCTTTCGTTTAAGGTATTGTTTATAATATAGCTTGCCAATAAAAAATCAATCTGTCGAATTGTTTTTTTTGTAAATTGTTTCCCACTGCTTGAAATGTTGCCAAAACAGGGTATATTCAGGGGCGGTACAGTATTTGTGCGCAGAATATTTGAAAGGAGAGGCTGAATAATATGGAAAAAGTGCGTTATGCCGTAGTGGGGCTCAGACATGGCAGAGAACATGTGGAAGCCATTATGAATGATCCCCGGGCGGAACTTGTCATGTGCTGTGACTTGGAGGAAGAACGTTTCCGGTCATTGGAACTGCCTTCCGGAGTGGATTTTACCACAGATATGCAGCAGATCGCAATCCGGGCGGATCTGGATGCGGTTGTGATCTCTCTGCCTACACACCTGCATACGGACAGTTCCGTTATGATGCTTTCTTCCGGTAAACACGTTCTCTGCGAAAAACCCCTGGCTCCCACGCTGGAAGAAGGTTTGCGGATCAAAGAAGCCGTTGAAAAAAGCGGAAAGATCTTCCAGTTGGGATATGAAGTGCGGTATTCCCCGTTTCATCAGAAGATTCTGGAGATCTGCCGGAACGGATCCATCGGAACTGTGACCAACGTGTGGTGGAACATGTTTTGCAATGTGCAGAACCGCGGCTGGCGTCTGGACCGCAAAAAACGGGGCGGCAAAATCTTTGATTGCGGTTGTCATTATTACAATCTGCTGGAAAATTGGGCGGGGGCTCCGGCAAAACGCATTTGTGCCTTCGGCAATCTTCTGGGAAAGACCGGACCCACTGCGGATCAGATCCCGGAGTCTGCTACGATCATGTTTGAATATGAAAACGGTGTGCGCGGCGTTTTCACTTTCAGTGAAAAGTGTCCCAATTTACAGAATTCCACCTGTGGAGTTGCCGGGACAGGAGGAAAGATCGAGGCGGATCCCTACTATCCGGACGAATGCGGTTCCATGGATATCCATGCCAACGGCGGTCAGTTCCAGTATCATATTGACATAAAAAATACCGGTCCGCTTAAAGCACTCCATCTGGGATTCCGGGAGCAGCATACGGCTTTTATGGATAGTATCCTTCACGGGAAAGAGGTGTATGTGGATGTGAATGATGGCTTGCGGGTCATCCGGATCCTGGATGCCATTGATGAATCTCTGACAACGGGGCAGGTCGTGACATTGTAAACACTTGCAGAAAATTTTCAAAAAATATTGGAACAGGGCGGATTTTTATTGTATAAATGGGATCCAGCCCTGTTTTTTATATGTTTTTTTATGTTCGTGCGGGAAAAAGACTTGACAGAATTTTATTCTGCATTTATAATAGGATCCGTAGTCATGAAAATGCTTCTGCACAGTGTATGTTCTGTTCCGGGGAGGGGACGCAGATGGCAGAGAACTGTTTTTGAACTGAATGATTTTCAGAGGAGGTATATATTTATGAGCAGTGTGGATCGGATCCTGCAGACAGACTCATCGGATACAATTTTTACAAAAGCAGATTCTTGTGAAGAAATCCGGAAAATGACCGCCCGTGGATATCTGAAGTTGCATGGCTTTACTTTGATAGAATTGCTTGTTGTGATCGCCATTATCGCAATTCTTGCAGGGATGCTGATGCCTGCATTGAACAAGGCAAGGGGTTCTGCAAAAAATGTCCAGTGCCTCAGTCAGGTCAAACAGCTTGGTACTGCGATGATCAGTTATACAAGTGACTACAATGAGTATATGGTGAAGTCAACTACTACAATGACGGATGGAAAGACGCAATCCTGGGCATTTTTCCTTTTTTCGTATTAGATGGGCACAAAGGTAATAAAAAACTTCTTTTTCTTGTTATCTTTAGAAAAATAAACCA
>JAGBXB010000036.1 GCA_017629515.1 Lentisphaeria bacterium
AGAAGGTGAAATGTCTGTCCTTTCTGCCGCTCTTTCAGAGCTTGTTTATTTGTTTTGTACTCCTACCCGGGGGTACGGTCCCTTACAGGTACCTACCCACCGGGCTATGTTCCTGCGGGGCTTTCAGCCCCTTATGCCCTTTCAGGGCTGGTTTTTGTAATCGCCCCGTGAGCTTATAGCGTTTCATCTCTATCCGGCAGGTATTTTCCCTCGTCCCTCCGGGACTTATTCTGTACTTTTGTTTCCACTTTCAAACAGAGTTTCATGATCGTTTTATGGAATATATATGAGAACTGTGATAATATTCTGTAAAAAGGTATATATCCTTTGATGCGCTTCGTTCAAGAATGTTTCTGATTCAACATTATTTTTTCCAAAGCAATACAAATTTGCCGTTCCGGGCTCATTTTCACTGAGAATGGAAAACCTTCCGTTTTTTCTGACAGGTATTTATTTGAAGCGTCAAAGAGTTACAGAAAAAAGAAAAAACTTTTCCGGCAGTCTGACCGGTAAAAAACGTTTCCCCCCCATACACATTGCAACACATAACGGCACAAGACAACAGCAAAAGAACCGATCCGATGGAAAAAACGGAAAAAATAAGAAAAGAAAAAGAAAATTGGTGCCGACGATAGGATTTGAACCTACACCTCCGTGAAGAGACTGCGACCTGAACGCAGCGCGTCTGCCGTTCCGCCACGTCGGCAACCCTGAAAGGAAACGGAAAGATGTTTCTCCCGCTTTCATACCATTTAATATACTCCTCTTCCGCCCTCTTTCAAGGGGAATATGAAAAAAAAACGAAAAATTTTTCAATTCTTATTTGATGTTTTGCCAAAATGGAATTATATTGCGGGTATGACAATTATAAAACAAGAAAGGCAAAATGGGAACTAAACTATGGATATCGGCCTCTGAAGGTAAAGAGAATGTAGTAAAAGAACTCACCGGAAAATGCGGACTTCCCTATGCGGCAGCATTGTATCTTGCCGCACACGGGATCACCGCAGATCAGGTGGACAGTTACTTTAATGATTCATTCTCTGCTTTGACAGATCCTTACCGTTTTCCCGGTATGGAATTGGCTGTCAAACGCCTTTGGCAGGCGATCAGAAACCGTGAACGCATACTCATTCACGGAGATTATGACACAGACGGGATCACCGCTACCTCCCTTCTGTCATGGGTTCTGGAAAAGAACGGGGCTATTGTAAGCTCCTTTCTGCCCCACCGTTTCGACGACGGTTACGGCTTTACTCCCGAATCTCTGGCAAAGGCGCTGGATGTGATCCCCTCCGAGTGCAAAGTACTGGTCACAGTGGACTGCGGGATCAACAGCGGTCCCGCCGTGACCGAGGCTGCCGCACGGGGAATAGATGTGATCATTACCGACCATCATGAACCCGACGGCGAAAAACTTTCCGCACTTGCGGTCATCAATCCCAAACTCAATCCGGAACTGGAAGATATGCGTCAGCTTTCCGGGGTGGGAGTTGCGTTCAAACTGGCACACGCATTTATTAAATTCGGAAGAGAAAACAATCTGGGCGGTTACGGTGTGGAGATCCAGGATGCACTGGACTTTGTAGCACTGGGAACTGTGGCGGATATCGTTCCGCTTCTGGGGGAAAACCGGCTTCTGGTGAAATACGGGATGGAGACTCTCTGCAAGCAGCTGCGTCCCGGGATCAGGGCTCTTATCGAGTCTGCCCATATCGGGCCGAAACTCACTCCGGCAGATATTACTTTCAAACTTGCCCCCCGTATCAATGCCGCCGGAAGACTGGGGAACGCCCAGTCCGCACTGGAACTGCTCAATGCCTCCAATATCGTGGAAGCCTACCGCTTTGCCAATATGCTGGAAGGGTTCAACCAGAAACGGCAGGCAAAGGAGCAGGAGATCTTTTCCGAAGCCAAACACCTTGTGGAATCCGATGCTGCATTCAAGTCCAAAATGACCATTACCGCCGCCGGCGAAGGTTGGCATCAGGGAGTCATCGGGATCGTGGCAAGCAGGTTTGCAAGAGATTACAACCGTCCCGCCATCGTTCTGACCATTCAGGGAGATGAAGCACACGGTTCAGGAAGAAGTATTGAAGGGCTCAATCTGATCGATATTCTTTCCAAATGCTCACATCTACTCACCCGTTACGGGGGACATCCCATGGCGGTGGGTCTTGGACTGAAAAAAGATCAGATCAAGGCTTTTACGGAAGAATTTGAAAAACAGGTACGCAACCACATCAGTCCCAGTGACATTGTGGACAGCATCACTTATGACGGAGAAATCGAACTGGACGCTCTGGATGATGAGTTTTTTGATCTTTATCCTCATCTGGGTCCTTTCGGTCACGGCAATCCCCAGCCGACATTCCGGCTGAACCGTCTGGAAGTCATCCGTACTTTCCCCATCAAGTCGGGGCATACCAAAGGTATCCTGCGCAATGCAAACGGGGAACTCACGGACTTTATCGCGTTCAACATGACGATCCCGGTACGGACGGTGTGGGATGTGATCGCCATGCCCCGTATCAACGAATATTACGGGGAAAAGAAACGGCAGTTGCAGATCATTGACGCAAAAGCCTCCACATAATAAAAGTTCATGCCCTGATGGCGAAATGGCAGACGCAACAGACTTAAAATCTGTCGGAGAAATCCTTGCGGGTTCGAGTCCCGCTCAGGGCATTTTTTTCACAAGACTGCTTGAAAAAGCAGTCTTTTTTTATGCCTGTACTTGTATTTTTCCTGCACCGGGATATAGTATAGGAATATTTATAACCACAACGAGGTAAATTATGAACGCTTACTCCAATGTCAAAGTCTTTGATTTTGATCTCCCCCCCTATCCCAGAGAAGGCATTTTCCATCTGGATATGTCTGAATTCTGTCAGGTCAACCGTTTTCTGCGTTTTCAAGCAGGAAGACTTGCCCAGATCCATCATCTTGATGAAATGAAAGATCTGAAGACCTTGAAAAAATTCCAGAAAAACCTCCGGCAGAAGATCTGGGAAAAAACCGGCGTAAGTTACGATAACACTCTTCCCCTTGATGTGCAGAAATTCGGTAAAATCAAAAAAGACGGCTATACCATAACCAAACTCATCTATCAGAGCCGTCCGGGGATCTATGTTACAGCGCTCCTTTATATGCCCGACGGCAAAGGTCCTTTCCCTGCCGTTCTGCAAATGCACGGTCACAATCCGGAAGGAAAATTCGGCACAAATCCCCAGAATATGTCCATAGCCCTTGCCAAAGAGGGATATATCTGCCTTACCGTTGATGCTTTCGGCACATACGAAAGAGCCCACAAGTGTTATGAAAAACAGGGACACGGAGGATTTCTTGGCGCAGGCTTGTTCACCATCGGAGAAAGTCTTATGGGAGCCCAGATCGTGGATAATATGCGCGGTGTCGATCTTCTGATGAGTATGCCGGAAGTCATCAAAGATAAAATCGGAGCCACCGGTGCATCCGGAGGCGGTAATCAGACGATGTGGTTGAGTGCCATGGATGAACGCATCACCGCCGCCATGCCTATTGTCAGCGTCGGTTCTTTTGCCTCCTATGTTTATGGTTTGAACTGTATCTGCGAACTTCTGCCGGATGGCCTTACCATTACCGAAGAATCCGGTATCCTCGCACTGATCGCTCCCAGAGCCTTGCGCATCGGCAACGCCCAGTATGACTGCAATCACGATTTCAGCGTTTCCGAAATGCTCAAAACCTATCATCCTGTGGAAAAACTCTATTGGAATCTGGGTTGCCCGGAAAAAATTTCCTACTCTGTTGCCGACCGTGTCCACGGTTTGAGTGACCGTATGCGGCAGGCAGTTCTGGGGCATTTTGCCCAATTCCTCAAAGGGGAAGGCAACGGTAACGCCCTGCCTGAACCGGACGGAGTAGCCCCCATGCCGGAAGAAGAACTTTATCTCTTCCCCGATACAAGCAAAAGACCGGACAAAGTCCGTACCATCCAGGCACACTGCCGTATGGTGGGGGAAGCGTTGCGTAAAGAATATCTTGCAAAAAAATCCATCAAAAAGAAAGAGGCTCTTGCGGAACTCAAAAATATGCTCCGCCTGAAAGAACTTCCCGGGGAAACCCTTCTCTACAAATATGCGGAAGTCAAAGGCGTTACAAGATACGCTCTGGAAGTGGGCGATCATCTTATTCCCTTCCTTCTGAAAAAAGGAACAAAAGCAGGCAAATACCGTATCGTCACCCATCCCGAAGGCAGAACTTTTCTCTCCGACAAAGATATTGAGGATGCGGCAAAAGACGGGGCGACACTTATCCTGCCGGATCTTTACGGAACAGGGGAAACCGCCCAGCCCAATCATACCATCGGACTTCATCACCAGTTCTACCGTCAGTTGCTCTGGATCGGCAGAAGTCTTGCAGGGGAATGGGTCTATGATCTTCTCGCCCTTACGGAAATATTGAAAAAGGAATTCAAAGCAAAAGATATTTCCCTTGCCGGTCATCTGGAAACCGGAGCGGCTGCAATTTTTGCCAATGCCTTTTCCGGTCAGATCAGCAAAGTGGAAACCATCGACAGTCCCGCTTCATTGCTCTTTGATATGGGCAGTGTGGACTTTACAGCCAAAAGTCCTTTCGTCAAGTTCCTGCCCGGTCTCATCTATTCTCTTGTCCTTGCTATCCCCGGCTTCCTGAAATGGGGGGATATTTCCCTTGCTGCGGCTCTGGGCAAAGGGGAAGTAAGCCATACCCGTCCCCGTACATGGGATGGAACTTTGTGTTCAAAGAAAGAGGCTGCCGCCGCCGCAAAAGAAATTGAAAAGGTGAAAAAAGTGCTGGTATAAAAAATTCTGTTATCCCATAGAAACAGCAAACCCCGCAAAGCATGAAAAAAGGCTCTGCGGGGCTTTTTTATACAGGAAAAAACCTGATACTTTCTCACCCTTTCTGACTGATAAAGGCAAGAAATTCCTTTGTACGCTCATTCTGCGGGTGATCCACAAGGGAGGAGGCTTCCCCCTCTTCCACGATATAACCATCCGCCATAAAAATGATCCTGTCGGAAACATTTCTGGCAAAATTGATCTCATGGGTCACAATGACCATGGTCATCTTTTCTTCCGCAAGATCCCGGATGACTTTCAATATCTCCTGTGTCAATTCCGGATCAAGAGCGGAAGTGGGTTCATCAAAAAAGAGGATCCCCGGCTTCATTGCCAGTGCCCTTGCAATAGCGACCCGCTGCTGCTGTCCGCCGGAAAGTTCACACGGATAGGAATTTTCCTTGCCGGAAAGTCCCATCTTTTTCAGGAGTTGGCGTGCCATTTCCTCCACCTCTTTTTTATCGCGTTTCTGCACAAGGAGGGGGGCTTTGGTCACATTTTCCATTACATTGTAATGAGGGAATAAATGAAAGTTCTGGAATACAAATCCGAAACGGTTTTTTGCGTCTTTAAGCACATTTTTTCCGGCATAAACACCCTGAACGCATACTTGCAGATCCCCATAGGATAAATCCCCTTTTTCCACACTTTCCAGTAAAGCGGCACAGCGTAACAAGGTGGTTTTACCCGAACCGGAAGGCCCGATAATGGAAACGACTTCCCCCTCTTTCACAGAAAAGGAAATATCTTTCAGAACCGCAAGATCGCCGAAAGTCTTGGAAAAATTACAAATCTTCAATAATTCTTTGCTCATAAAAACACCTCTCACCTGTAATAATCAAGCCGTTTTTCCAGTCTTTCCATCCCGAAAGCAACAAGGAAGTTGAATACATAATAAAATACTCCTGCCGCAACAAAAGGGATCATGGTGGTATGGGCACTGGCGATCTGTTTTGCCATAGTGAACATTTCCATAACGGAAAGGGAAAATGCCAGGGAAGTATCTTTTACAAGAGTAATGACTTCATTGGTCACAGGCGGGATCACTCTTTTCACCACCTGGGGGAAGATGATCCGGAAAAAAGTCTGTACCGGCGTAAAGCCCAATACTCCCGCCGCCTCATACTGTCCGGCAGGGATCCCCTGTATGCCGGAACGGTAGATTTCGGCACAATAGGCTGCATAGTTCAAAGAAAAAGCAATGATGACTGCCGCAAAGCGGTAGGAACTTGCCAGAGGGATCTTGAAAAGATAATAGGGACCGAAAAAGCATACCAGAAGCTGCAACATGAGGGGAGTACCCCGCATGATGGAGATATATACTCTGAAAATATTGGCAACAATACAATTTTTCGACATTCTGCCAAAGGCAATAAGCAAACCCAGAGGCAGAGCAAAAAGCAAGGTGAGGAAAAAGATTTCCACAGAGACCAGAAGCCCTTTGAGAAGCTCCGAAAACATACTTGCATAATCCATAGAAAATCCTTTTCCTTTCTTTATGCCGTTTTCTTATTTCCCGGCGGCTTTTTCCATTGCTTTCCGGGATTTTTCCACTGCTTTGGTAATGGGTGCGACAGCTTTAACCGCAACAGCGGGGGCTTTCTTTACAGCGGCAGCGGCGGCGGGAGCAACGGTTTTCCCTTTGATGATAAGAACATCTCTTCCGTCAAAATATTTTGCAGAAATTTTTGCGGCAGTACCGTCGGCAACCATTTCTTTCAGAGTATTCTGCACAGCATCACGCAAAGCGGTGTTGCCTTTTTTAAATCCGATACCGTATTTTTCAGTAATAACAGTTTCAGAAAGGATCATAAAGGCTTTGTTTTCCTTTGCTTTCATCTGTGCCACCCCGATATCCATGGCAACAGCATCCACACTTCCTGCTTCCAGTTCCATGACGGCATTGTTATAATTGGGGGTGACGATAAGTTTTTTGAAGGTCTTGCCCAGAGCTTCCCTGCCGCCTTTGGCGGAAAGGGCTTTCTGTACGGGGGTATCGGTCTGAACGGCTACGACTTTTCCTTTAAGCCCGGCAAGATTTTTGATCCCGGAAGATTTTTTCACAAGCACGACCTGACTGTTATCCACATAGGGTTCACTCCATTCATAGGAATTTTCCCTGCCGTTGATGGTAAAACCATTCCAGATACAATCAATGCTTCCGGAGTTGAGTTCCATATCTTTTGCATCCCAGTTGATGGGCTTGAGAACGATTTCCCAGGAGTTGCGTTTGGCTACTTCACGGGCAAGATCAAGGTCAAAACCTTTAAATTCCCCTTTTTCCACATACCCGTAGGGAGGGAAAGAAGAATCAAAACCCACCGTAAATTTTTTTGCACCTTTGTTTTCAGAACAACCAGCAAACAGACACGCCACGATACCGCATACAGCCATTACAAACATTTTTTTCCACATGATTTTACTCCTCATTTTCAAAATTTATAACTTGAAAGCACTATGATTCTTAATATACATCCATATCTTTTCCATTGCAAATCTTTTTCCCTCAATTATGACACCCGGAAGAGAAAAGGAAGTACCGGAAGAGCAAAAGTACAAAAAAAACACTTTTTTCCCTTGAAAAACGATTTTTTCCCGCTATAATATACATAAAAGACAATATGCGGAAAATATATACAAAAGGAGAGAAAATGAACAGCGATATAAAAAAACAGGACTTTCTCGGGTTCTGGCTCTATTTCAACAGGGAAGAAGCCCCCCGGAGAGCATCGTGTATTTTTTTGAGAAAGGAATTTTCTCTGGATTCCATGATCTCCTTTGCCGATCTCCGCATTGCCGCCGTACCGGGGTATCATCTTTATATCAACGGTTGTCATGTCGGGTACGATCAGGGTATGACAAGCGGGAAAAATTGCCGCATCGACCATTATGATGTGGCACAATTCCTGGATATTGGCGTCAATACGATATGTGTGGAAACCTTTATTCCCATAACCGGGACCTGTTTCACCGCCTCCGGAAAACCCGGTGTATGGTGCCAGTTGGATCTGAACAACACCCCATTTCTCTGGACAGATCCCTCCTGGAAGATGCTCCAAACAGATTCCTGCCGAAAAAATCCCCCAGCCCATCATGCCGGTCTGGGAACTTCTCTGCAGCAGGATCTTGCAGTTCTTCCGGTAGGCTGGCAAAATGCGGGATTTGATGACAGCAATTGGCAGCAGCCGGATTCGGCAAGTCCTTTTCATGAGGAGCAGGAAAAATATTCCATTAATGATGACCAGATATTTCTCTGGGAGGAAAAGGAACTGGGGAAAGTTCTCCTTGCCGGTTCTTTCCGGGAGGAAATGGCAAACTGCTGTCTTTCTTTCGCTCTTCCGGAAGATTTTTCCGGCGGTACTTATGCTGCGGCAACATACCTCTATACGGAGGAGGAATTTGATTCAGATCTCATTGTCTCCACCGACGATCCCTGTGTTATCTACGGCAATGATCTGCAAATTTTTTCTTCCGGCAACAGGATCTCCTCCCCGCCGGTCATAGAAACAGGAGACTCTTTCAAAGCCGGGGCAAGTCTCCTGCAAAGTTCCGCCTTCCATTTGAAAAAAGGCTGGAACAAACTTCTCATCATCCTTGATGCTCTTCCCCATTCCATGGGCGTTCTGCTGCTTTTCCCCGGTCAGAAAAAATCTTCCTTCTCCTTTTACAGCAGCCCGGAAAAAACTGCGCCCCGCGGCTGGATGCTTGCAGGCCCTCTGGACATGCCGTTTTCTTTTGCCATGCCCTCGGTGGATCTTTCCCGTAAAACACAGATCCTTCCTGCGGAAGATTCCTGGGTGAATGATGTCTCCACTCTTCTGCACAGTTGTACTTTCTATCCCTATGACCTCTTTTCCTCCTGTCCTCTGCCGCTGGATCCCGCCAGTATGCCATTGCCTGTTCCCGTTACGGAAAGGACCCGGCTGGAACACAATACGCTCCGGGAGGGGGAATATGCCATTTACGATCTGGGAAAACTCACGTACGGATTCCCCCGTTTTGAATTTGAAGGTTCTCCCGGGGATATTGTGGATATCACCCCCGGCATCCATTTTGCCGAAAACCGCATCCGCTCGGTAGGTCCCATGGGCAGAAAAACGGATACGGTCATCCTTTCCGGAAAAACAATGGAAAAAGATCTGTGGCACAGATTCGCGCCCATGGGGGCAAGATATATCATGGTGACAGTACGCAAAGCGGCAAATACTGTCACATTCAACGGTTCTTTCCATTCCGGCATTGCGGACAGAGATGCCGATATAGATTTCCATTGTTCCGATCCCCTGCTGGAAGAGGTCTGGCACAAAGCCCTTTCCGCAAGTGAACAGTGCATTAAGAACAATATCATCGACAACCCGGCGGGAAGATGCTGTCAGAGTCTTCCGGAGTGCTACATCTATGCCAGAACATTACTCACATTCTTCGGTACCACCTCCCCTGTCAGCAATGCGTTACAGCAATTTGCCCACGCACAGCTTCCCAACGGGATGATCCCTGCCATTGCCCCATCCTCCATCCATTATTTTGCGCCGGACAGTGCCCTTTCCTGGGTACTGTTCCTCCGGGAGTACTACATGACAAACGGCAACCGGGAAATGCTGGAAGAACTGCTTCCCACTCTGGAAAAACTGCTGGATCTTTTCAGTATATCCTCTGCCAGACACAACGGTCTTCTTTCCACAGAAATTTTTGGGAAAACAGAATTTCTCAATGAGTCCGGCAATATGGAGGAAGAGGGTTTGTTTACTGCATTGAATGCTCTTTACTGCCGCGCTCTTCTGCGCTCCTGCAATCTCTTCCTTGCGGCGGGGAAAAAGGAAAAGGCGGAGGAGTGCCGGAAGAAAGCAGGATTCATTGCCGAAAGTATGCAAATTTTTGCTTTCAATGAGGAAAAAGGACTTTTCTCCGATAACTGCCTGCATCAGATCCCGTCGGAAAACTGTTCCATAGAGACAAATATCCTTGCCCTTTACGGCGGAATTGTCCCCCAGCACGCCCAGCAGAAACTTCTGGAACATATTCTGCATACCGTAAAAGAAATGCCGGAAAGGTTCAGTAACAGCCGTATCCTGGGTTTCCTGCTGGATACTTTATGCGCCTGCGGCTTGCAGAAAGAGGCACTGGAAATCATCCGGGATTTTGCACAATACAATAAAATATATGAAAACCTTCCCACATACGAAAATCTCCTTATTTTCCCTCTTACTGCCGGCAATCTCCTGATCCGGGAAGTTCTCGGTCTGCGTCCCGCCACTGCCGGAAGAAAACAACTTTACTTCAATCCGGCATGTCAATGTATCCGCCATGCCGGGGGACTGGTCACAAACGACTCCCAGCAGATCCATGTGGAATGGACTCTGGATGAGCAAGCCCACCTTACAGTGAAAGTGGATTCCAACTTCCCGCTGGAACTTATTCCCGATATTCCGGACAATGTGCAGGATTGCACATTCCAGTTGGGAGCGCAAGTCAATATCCTGCAGAAAACGGAAGAAAAGTAAAATGAACTGTCCGGACTGCAATGATACTGCCATTCTTACGGCAAAAGGGATCTGTAAAGTTTTTCTTTATCCGAAACTGCCGTATTTCATACTGGCAGTTCTTTTTTCCCTGACAGCATTTTTCCTTACGCCTTACCTCTATATTGCCGCAGTGATTTTTCTGCTTCTGCCGCTGGCACAGGCAGATTTACGGCTGTATCTCTTTCTGCCGGTATTTACCGCCCATCTTGCAGGGAAAAAAGTCAACTGCCCAAAATGCAATCCGGGCAGCAGTTTATTTTGTTCCGGATATGCGGATCTTGCCGGAAAAGATAAATTTATGGATGAATGAGAGTTTTCCACTGATAAAACACGCGATTCCATATATTTTTCTGCATAAAAGTATTGAAAAAATGAAAAAATATTATATATTACTCCCAAAGGTAAAATATTGAACTTCATGGAGAATACAATGGGGACACACAGGATCGCCGTAACGGGCGGAGCCGGTTTCATCGGTTCAGCCGTAGTCAGATACATTATTCAGAATACTTCTGACCATGTTTGCGTCATAGATAAACTTACTTACGCTGCCAATCTGGAAAATCTCTCCCCGGTGGCGGAAAGTGACCGTTTTCTTTTCCGGAAAGCGGATATTTGTGATAAAAATGCCATTGATGCCATTTTGCTCGAATTCCAGCCGGATATCATTATGCACCTTGCGGCGGAATCCCATGTGGACAGATCCATTGACGGTCCCGGCGAATTTATCCAGACCAATATCGTAGGCACTTATACTCTTCTGGAATGTGCAAGAAAATATTTCCAGCTTCTTCCGGAGGAGAAAAAGGCTTCTTTCCGTTTCCATCATATCTCCACAGATGAGGTCTTCGGCGATCTGGAAGGTCCGGAAGACTTTTTCAGGGAAGACACCCCTTACGCCCCCAGTTCTCCATACAGTGCCAGCAAAGCGGCAAGTGACCATCTGGTACGGGCGTGGATGCGGACTTTTGCCCTGCCCGCAGTCATTACCAACTGTTCCAACAATTACGGCCCCTATCATTTTCCGGAAAAACTCATTCCCCTTATGATTTTACATGCTCTTGACGGCAGAGAACTGCCTGTTTACGGGGCAGGGCTGCAAGTCCGGGACTGGCTGTATGTGGAAGATCACGCCAGAGCCCTGTATCTTACGGCAACAAAAGCGGAAGCAGGTTCTTCCTATAATATCGGCGGCCACAATGAAAAGACCAATCTGCAAGTAGTGCATTTTCTCTGCGATCTTCTGGATGAACTTTCCCCCCGGAAAGACGGCAAAAGTTACCGGGAGCAGATCATCCATGTCAAAGACCGCCCCGGTCACGATCTGCGGTATGCCATAGATCCTTCCAAGATCATGCGTGAATTGGGCTGGAAACCGGAAGAGACCTTTGAGACCGGGATGCGTAAAACTGTTCTCTGGTATCTGGAACATAAAGATTCCTGGTGTAAAAATGTACTCAACGGCTCCTACAAAATGGAACGGCTGGGAGCAGGAAAAGAATAAAGGAGAAAAGAATATGAAAGGGATCGTCCTTGCAGGCGGTGCGGGAACCCGCCTTCACCCGGTGACACTGGGAGTTTCCAAACAACTGCTTGCTGTTTATGATAAACCCATGATCTATTATCCTTTGAGTGTACTTATGCTTGCAGGAATAAGAGAGATCCTTATTATCACAACGCCGGAAGATCAGGCAAGTTTCAAAAAATTATTGGGGGATGGCTCCCGCTTCGGTATCCGCCTTTGTTATGAGGTACAGCCCCGTCCGGAAGGACTTGCCCAGGCGTTTCTCATTGGAGAAAAATTTATCGGCAATGACCCGGCGGCACTGGTTCTGGGAGACAATATTTTTTACGGAGCCAATCTCCAGAATCTTGTGCAGAAAGCGGCGTCAAAAAAAGAAGGCGCAACTGTATTCGGGTATTATGTCAATGATCCGGAACGATTCGGCGTTGTGGAATTCGACAAGGATTTCAAAGCCGTTTCCATTGAGGAAAAACCGGCAAAACCCAAATCCCATTACGCTGTGACAGGGTTGTATTTTTATGACAACAGTGTTGTGGATATTGCTAAAAATATCAAACCTTCTGCCAGAGGGGAATTGGAGATCACTGCCGTCAACAGTATTTATCTGGAAAGGGGACTTCTTTCCGTGGAACGGCTGGGAAGAGGATATGCCTGGCTGGATACAGGCACATACGAAAGTATGCTGGATGCAGGAAACTTCATCCGTACCATTGAAACACGGCAGGGCTTGCAGGTGGCGTGTCTGGAAGAGATCGCTTACAATAATTCCTGGCTGACAAAAGAGGAACTTCTGCAATACAGCTGTGATCTGGCCAAAACTTCCTATGGTCAGTATATCCGTAATCTTGCACTTGTGGAGTAAAAGAGTTATGAATATCATCCCGACTTTATTGGATGGAGTATTGCTGATCGAACCCAAAGTTTTCGGTGATGCAAGAGGTTATTTTTTTGAATCCTGGAACAGAAAAAAATATGAAGCACTGGGGATAAATTGTAATTTTATGCAGGATAATGAATCCTGTTCCCGTAAAGGAGTACTGCGGGGACTGCATTATCAGATGCCGCCTTATACCCAGGCAAAACTTGTGAGAGTCATCCATGGTACGGTTCTCGATGTGGCAGTGGATATCCGCAAAGGCTCTCCCACATTCGGCAAACATGTTGCAGTGGAACTTTCCGGGGAAAACAAGAGACAGCTCTTTGTCCCCAGAGGATTCGCTCACGGATTCGTTGTTTTAAGTGAGGAAGCCGTTTTTGCCTATAAATGCGATAATACCTACGCACCCACCCATGAACGGGGGATCGCCTGTGATGACCCCGTTCTTGCCATCAACTGGCAGCTGGAAAAAGATCAATGGCTTCTTTCAGAAAAAGACAGAAAAAATGTTCTTTTGAAAGATGCGGAACTTTTTGATTACGAAAAGAAGGAGTATCTTTTATGAGGATCCTGATCACCGGCGGCAAAGGGATGCTGGGGCGTACTTTGCAAAAAGAATTTTCCGATTGTGAAGTTGTTGTTGCGGATCTTCCGGAAGCGGATATAACGGAGAGTGCCTCCTTTGATGCGTTTCTTGCTTCCGCCGCACCGGATGTGGTTATCCACTGTGCGGCAATGACACAGGTGGATAAATGTGAAAGTGAGGAAGTTCTTGCTTATAAATTGAATGCGTTGGGTTCCGGAAATGTGGCTTCTGCCTGTTTCCGGCATAAAGTACGGCTTATTGCCATCTCCACGGATTATGTTTTCGATGGAGAACTCACCCGTCCCTACCATGAATTCGACCTTCCCACCGGCGGCAGAACCATTTACGGGAAAAGCAAATTTGCCGGGGAAGAGATGATACGCAAGCATTGTCCCGACCATGTGATCTGCCGTATTTCCTGGCTGTATGGAGAGGGTGGACCAAGTTTTGTCCATACGATGATGGCTCTTGCGGACGGATCAAGGAAAGAGTTGAAAGTTGTTTCCGACCAGATCGGCAATCCCACCTCCACCCTTGCGGTGGCGCGGGCATTGCGCCATATCCTCATGGATAAAACTCTTACAGGAACATTTCATCTTACCTGCGAGGGGGAAGGTTCCTGGTATGATTTTGCAAAGGAGATTTTTCTTCTTGCGGGAAAAGAACAGAAAGTAGTCCCCTGTACCACATTGGAATTTCCCCGTCCCGCCCCCCGGCCTGCCAATTCCCGGTTGGAGAAAAGGATGCTGAAAATTGCCAAACTTCCTCCCATGCCTCACTGGAAAGAAGCATTGAAAGAATTTATGCAGACGGAGAAATTCAGTTAAATTTTACAATTTTTTCTTATAAATATACCCTCTTTTTTACTGGAAAACAACTCTTTTTACACTATATTAAACATATAGGGATAAAAAGAGTTGTTTTTATAAGGTAACGAAATAAGGAGAAGAAATGACAGGCGTATATTATTATGATTTCGACGGGGAAAGAAAGTTGACTTCCTGGCAGGAACTTGCCCGTAACGGGGAAAAAATCCTTGCAAAATGTGTTTTTGAATGTGAAGAAGAGGGCGATTATGTACTTCTCTGGGAAGAAAAACGCTATTATGCTCCGGATGACCCGCAGGTCTTTTCCCTCTGTGGAGAAGATGTAACAAAGATCGTGGATTTTTATATTGCCAAATTCAATCAGAGACACGGTTTGACCCGGCATTTTGTCAAAGGGGAAAATTCCATTCTCTGTGAACTCATCCCCGGGGAATGCGGTCTGGAAGGTTTTTCCCTTTCCCTGATCCCCGCCCCGGAAAAGGTTCCTGTTGCGGAATATAAGAGAAACATATCTTTTGCCGCAAGAAAATACCCTGCCGAAGTGGAAGAGATCTCCATTGAAAATATGCGTAAAGGAGCCGGTTTTGACAACAACCCCGGCAGATACGGTTTTGTGAAAGGAGCGGGTTTTCTGGATTGTTCCATGATGCGCTTCGGTTCTGTAAGCAAAATGTTCCTTTGCGGTGATCCCCGGTACAAAAAACCTTTTATATGGGGATACAGCCTTTTGCAGGAAGAATCCATGGGGGTTCTTTCAAAAGAGGAAGAGGAGAAACTTGATGAGTATAAGGTAAAAAGCCACATGACCTTAAACTGGAAACGTGGAAGAACCTCTTTCCTTGCTTCTGTGGGTTTTGGCGGTATCGTTACCGAATATGATGCAAAAGATGAAAATGACCCCATGAAGATAAGCAGTCTGGAATTTGCCGGAAACTATCAGTACATCCTGACGGCAAAGGAAGTAGCCTCCCTTGAAAAATTTTCCGGCACTCTTCCGGAAAACTTTTTCCTGCTTTTCGGCAGTACCGAATATCCGGATATCCCCCTTCTTGTGATCCCCGATGCTCCCCCTGCAAAAATAGAATTTATCCGCAATGACAAAAACCGCCTTTCCTCCATCCGTCTTTACGGCTGCCGCAGGATGACCACACTTACGCCTTTCGGTTTTGAAAGTCTGGATAAACTCTCCCCCGATAATGATACATTCCTTGCAGACGCACTGGAAAGATGCCGTTTCTGGGCAAGGGTTTCTCTGGCGATTCCGGTAAACTGTAAAGAATATTACCACAATGACTATAAGAAAAAAGTAACAGAAATCGTACAGAAATTTGAATATCAGCTCTACACGGACTCCTGGAATACCGCTCCTCTTTATATTGCACCTCTTCCGCCTATGCTGGCATTGGGTTGTGAGGATAAAATCCCGGATGGGGCGGAAGATTTCCGTTATCCCACCAAATTCGGGCCCCTCTGCGGTTTTTACGGCAAAAACTCTTCCTATACGGTAAAACTTCTCCCCTCCTACCGGAAATTCCCCCTGCGGGAAACTGGTTCGGAAGCGGAAAAAATCCTTGCCGACGGTCTGGAAGATTATTTTGAATTTGAAAGCCGTTTCCCGGATACCTGGCAGAGTTATGCTTATCCGGGTGCGATCCTGGAATCCTACGCCTATACCTCCTCCATGTTCAACTTCATGCCGGAGGAAAAGAGGGAATTTCTGGCAAAGGAACTGAAAAAGAGAATCGATCTTGCCTGCGATCCGGAAAGAAAATATACTCTTCTTCTTACAGATCATCATAAAATTTATGTGGAAGAACCGCCCAGGGAGGAAGTGGAAAAATACTATAAAGATCCGTCAAGGATCCGTTCCATGCAGATGTATAATCTCTATGAACGCAAAGAACCCTTTACCGGAAAAACCTATTATCTTTGCTACTTCAATGTAAGCAATCTTTTTACAGGTGTTCTGAAAACCGGAACAAGAGAGGAAGTTCTTGCCTATCCCCATCCCTTTGTGGAAAATGACTGGGGTATCGGGATCAGTATGTATATGCTTTACTCTGCGGCATTGACCTGCGGAGACTTTTCCGGGATCAAAAAGCAGTGGAAACATATTCAGAAGATCTTCCATTACTTCCATGTTTACCATGACTGGGCATGTATGGGAGCCGGCTATGCGGAAAAGGCATGGTGCTGGCTGGAAGGAGCCAATTTCGGAGCATTCCCCGCCTTTATCAACATGGCAAAGGCAGTGGGGGATATGGATGCTTATGAAGATGCACAATATATAAGTGCCAAAATGCTCTGTCTTTCCCGTGCAAGATTCCGCAACGGGGAATATTTCGGAAAATACTACCATGTACCGGCATGGTACGGGGCAAGATATTTTTATGAGGAATATTCTCCCTCTGTTCTTTTCCAGTGTGTCCCGGATCAGGAAAATGACTTCTGGTATGATAAGGAAACAGGCGCATTGAAGATCGGAGTATCTCTTCTTACCACAGACGCCATCTATCCGGAACTTTTTGAAAGTTTCCGCATTACCATGCCGGAAAAACACCGCTTTATCATGGATAAGTTCAGAAGCAAAATGGATACACCTTTCATGACCCATAAAAATGACCGTTCCTATCTGCTTGTCAATGATGCACTTGATCCCCTTGTCCCTGAAGAACTGGTCAGAAAAAACCTTGCGTCCACAATAAAAACAGGCAAATTGCTTACCCAGTGGCATGATATCAACCGTTTTGAAAACAATATGCCGGAACGGTATCTGGAAAGCCAGATCATTGCCTGGCTGGAAATGCGTTCCCATTGCCTGTATCTGGAAGACTGGCATGGTGTCCGGATCATGGATGCAGCATGGGATCCGGAGAAAAAGAAAGCGGTCATCACCCTCAAATATCTGGATGAAAGTGCGTTTCTCCGCTGCGGGCTGAATGGAAAGATCAAAAAACTTTCTTTCAATTCACAGGAAAAAGCCTATGATATTCCGGAAGAAAATATTCTGGAACTCACCTTTACCGATTCCGGTACTCTGGAAGTGGAATTCTGAAAAAATATGGAATACACCGGGGGAACTTTTCCCCCTTTCCACATTTCTTTACCAGATATTTTATCCGTACACAAAAAACGGGTCTGCTGCAAAACACAGCAGACCCGTTTGATTTTTACCGGAAAAACTTTATCAGTCGATGGTGACTTCTTTTCCTTCTGCGGCGGAACGGTAGATACCATCAAGCATCTTCTGCACAGCCAATCCCGCTTCTCCGGAAGCTCCCAGAGGAGTACCTTTTGTGCAGGCATCCACCCAGTTCTGCAATTTCACACGGAAAAGTCCTCCCCAGGCATCGGTGGAACCGATATAGGTGGGGGTCATATTGACCATAAGACCATTTTCATCTGTATAAATGGCAGTATCATCCCAGGAACAGCCTGCTTTTTCACCCATAGCGGTAAAGTTGAAAACGTCATTCTTTTCGATATGGGCGATAAAGGAGGATTCGATTTGAAGAATGGCACCGTTTTCAAAACGGATCTGCCCGATGGCAAGATCTTCCACGGTATAGGTTTTGTAATCCCAGTTGGGCCATGCGTTACGGACAGTACTGGGTTTATCCCCCATGTATGTCCAGACATTTCCGCTGGCGGCAACGGGCTTGGGAGACCCCATAAAGGCATGGGCACATTCCAGGATATGCACTCCGATATCGATCATGGGCCCGCCGCCCTGCAATTCTTTCTGACCGAATACACCCCAGTTGGGTACGCCGCGACGGCGGAGAGCCTGACATTTGACAAACATGATATTGCCGAATCTGCCTTCATCTCTGGCACGGATGAGAGCGGTGGTTTTATCATTGTAACGCTGCTGGAACCCCACAGCAAGTTTGACTTTATTCTTTTTTGCCGCTGCGATCATTTTTTTACATTCCGCAGGATTCATTGCCATGGGCTTTTCCACCATAGCGTGGCAGCCGGCATTACAGGCATCTACAACAGGAGCGCAATGCACACCGTTGGGGGTACAGACATCCACACCATCGGGTTTGATCTTTTTCAGCATCTCTTTCCAATCTGTGAAGAGTGCTTTTTTGGGAAGTTTCCAGGTTTCTTCCATAACTTTCAGACGATCCGGATTGATATCCACACCGGCAACGACTTCCACTTCGGGCATTTCCTGATAAGCCCGCAGATGCGCCTGGGCGATCCCGCCGCAACCGATAATGGCAACTCTGAATTTTTTACCCTTGAACTTCTTTTTGGGATCAGCCATTTTTACAGAAACACTCTGTGCCATTTTCCACTCCTGATTTTTTAATGCATTAAAATGATTCTTACAAGTCTATACAAAAAAAAATCCGACCGGGCTATGTCCCCCGCCGGATCTTCTGAACAACCTTATTTTGCAGCTTTTTTGATGTCTTTCTTTACTTCTTTGACACTCTTCACCGCTTTTGCTTCCACTTTTTTCACTTCTTTTTTTACTGTGGCTTCTTCCGCTTTCTTTTCTACTTTCTTTTCTACTTTCACCTCATTTTTCCCCTCTTTTGCAAGGAGGGAATTATCCAGGGAACCACTTTTTGCCTTGTGTCCGGCAATTACAGCCAGACCGAGAGTAAGAACAAAGAAGATGCAGAGAAGAACGATCGTGATTTTGGAAAGATGCCCCATGGTATGGGCCCCGAACACACTGTCCCCGATCCCGGCAAAAGCAGAACCCAATCCTCCGCCTTTGGAGGGCTGAACAAGGATCAGCGCAATAAGCAGAATAGAAATAATAACAACTGCTGTGTACATCAATGCAACGACTACATCCATCATAATAAGGTCACCTCTTTTAAAATATGTGTTCCATTTCTTTTTGAATTATAAGTATATAAGATAGCACAACTTTTGGCGTATTTCAAATGGGAGAGGAAGAAAAAAACTTTTTTCTTTCTCTTTACTGCTGATAATCGGAGGGTGCAGCAGGATCATAAAGGATACAACCGCAATTATCGCATGTGGTCACCTGCCCTTTTTTTGCCTCATTGAGGGTCTGTGGGGTGATCTTCAATGCACAGTTGGCGCAGGAGCCATTGTTCAACGCCACAAGCCACGGGCGTGTACGGTCTTTTTCCCGGAGTCTGCCGTAAAGTTCCAGAACAGCAGGCTCACACAATGCGGCAAATTCCTTACGCTGTTTTTTGACGCTTAAAGCCTCCACCTTGATCTGTTCAGCCGTTTCCATAAGATCCTGCAACTCGGTTTTGGCAGTTCTTTCGGCAGCTTTCTTCTCCTCTTCGGCGGCGGCAAGGGCTTTCTTTGTTTCTTCCAGGGCGTCAATATCTTTCAACTGTTCTGTTTCGATATCGGAGATCTTTGCATGGGTGGAGGCGATCTCATTCATCAAAGCCTGATATTCGCTGTTCTTTTTGGCGGTGGCGGATTGTATCTGGATCTTTTTGATCTTTTCATTCAAATCATTTTCCGCCATTTCCTTTTCTTTGATATTGCTTTCATATTTCCGTGCAGCAGCGGTAAGAGCATGCACCTTTTCCACCACAGCGCAGTATTCTTCTTTCAGCCGTTCCTTTTCCAGCGGGATCGTCCGGTATTTCGTTTCCAGCGCGGCAAGGCGCATATCCAGTTTCTGTACGGTAAGCAAGTGGGATACCCAGTTTTTCATTTTCTTATCCTTTGGTTATTTTTTACGGTTTTTCAACGCCCTGCGCAAAACAGGCAATATGGTTTTATACATCCGGTAGAACCCCAGATCGTTTGGATGACACCCATCCACAGTGCAGGCATCTTGATCCTCTTTTCCGAAAAGAGTGAGTCCGTCAATAAAGTAGACATTTTCATCCCCTGCCTCCACAGCATTGAGATAGGTGCGACGGATGATCTCCCTCCGGGGGCCATCACTTTCCGGTATATTGTTATTGCATTTGGAAATCATGATGACAGGCAAATGGGGATGGGCTTTGCGTATGATTTGAAAGAACGGCTCGTGAGTAGCCTGCAAATGTTCGGGAGAGGGAGCATTGTAATCGTAATCATAAACGAATGCTGCAAGATCCAGAGAGGCAATGGCTTCCGCCACAGCTTTCTCCCCTTTGCCATTGCCGGAAAACCCTAAATTGATCTGTTCGGCATCCAGTTTGCGGCAGAGATGGGAAGGATACATATTTCCGGGGCGGGAGGCACATCCCCCCTGTGTGATGCTGGAACCGTAAAAAAGAATGGGCTTTTTTACTTTGTGGGCTTTAGGCGGCAGAAGTCTGCTTCCGGCTTCCACGCCCACTTCCAGAGTATTGACTCCGCCGTAGAGGGGGAGATTCACGATCCAGGAAAGCATTTTCCTTTCCGGATTGAGACCGATGACACATTTGTAATCCACAAGTCCGGGACCGGGCTGGAAAGTTTTCTGATACCGGGGAAAGCCATTGCCGGAAAAAGAATAGGAATCAAATCCGCAGCTGCCGGCTCTGGGCATGTGGCTCATATCACAGCCGGGGCCCAGTTTCCCCCGCAGAACGATCACCGGGGAATCCGAGCGGAAACGCACAGCTCCTCCGGCAGTATGCCATCCCAGAGTGATTACCCCGGCACTGGTATTTTCCGCAGTAAAAGTTCCGGGGATCCTGCGGTAATCCCCCTTTTCCGGCATCCATTTCAACCCTTCAAGAGCGATGATTTTACTGTTTCTTGCATCAGTAAAAATAAGATCGTATTCCCCCACTCCGGGTACAACAAAATTTTTGTCGATACTGGAAATGTCCACTGTATTCCCCTTCTTTGTCATCTCTTTATCTCCTGCATTTACTTTACAGCAAGCATGTTTTCGATACATTTTCTGGCTTTGTCCATCATTTCCACTGTCAGTTTCACCTCGTAGACCTCCTCTTTCAGACTTTTCAACACATCTTCCAGAGTGATCTTTTTCATGTCCGGGCAGACGATCTGCGGGAGGAGAGGATGAAAAATCTTATCCGGATTTTCTTTTCTCATCCGGTGCAGGATGCCTTCTTCCGTTCCCACGATAAACTCTTTTTCTGTTGCTTTGGGGAGGAAACGCAGCATTGCTCCGGTACTCATGGCATATTCCGCATTTTTCACTACATCTTCCGCACACTCCGGGTGCACCATAACCGCAGCTTGGGGATGAAGACGCCTTGCTTCATCCAGCATTTCCGCTCTGATATTGTCATGGACCGGGCAATACCCCGCCCAGAGATCCATTTTTCTGCCCAGAGAATTCATTACATTTCTTCCCAGATTCCTGTCGGGGAGGAAAAGGATCTTTTTATCTTCCGGGATGGAGGCAACGATTTTTTCCGCATTGGCGGAAGTACAGCATATATCCACTTCCGCTTTGACGGCGGCGGTGGTGTTTACATAGGCGACGATCACTGTATCCGGATTTTTTTCTCTGTATTGGCGGATCTTTTCCGCTGTTGCCATATCTGCCATGGCGCATCCTGCGGCGGGGACGGGGTGGAGAACTTTTGACTCCGGAGAAAGGATCTTGGCTGTTTCCGCCATAAAAGAAACGCCGCAGAAAATGATTTTTTCCGCCTTTACCTCCTTTGCCTTGATGGAAAGTTCCAGACTGTCTCCGGTAAAGTCCGCAATGTCCTGCACTTCCGGCAAAGTATAATTATGGGCGAAAATAAAAGTATTGCTTTCTTTTTTCCATTTTCTGATCTCTGTCATAAGTTCTGCCTGAATCATACAGCACCTCCTGCCTGTAAATAAACGCATCCAATGTTAAAAAATAGGAATACAAGATACACCCCGATAAGTACAAATGCAAATAGCAAGGCGTATATTTATGCTTTTTTTGAAAAAAAAGTTGCAATAAAAGAAAAATCAAGTTGACAGACCGTTATTTTATGTTAGATTAATACGGAAAAAAAGTCAAACACAAAATAATAAAAGAAAGGAAAAATATGGCGATCCATCCTACTGCAATCGTTTCCCCCGAAGCTGAAATCGGCAACAATGTGGAGATCGGGCCTTATGCGATTATTGAGGGCGATGTAAAAATCGGTGATGATTGTTATATCGACGCCCATGTGAAAATCGGACAATACACCACCATCGGTGCAAGATGCCGGATCTATCTGGGCGCGTATGTGGGTGCAGAACCCCAGGATCACCGTTTCTATAAAGGCATCCAGTCCTTTACCGAAATCGGTTCCGACACCGTTATCAGAGAGTATGCCACCATCCACAGACCTCCCTTTGAGTTCCAGAAAACGGTCATCGGCAATCATGTGCTTCTTATGGCATTTGTCCATGTGGGACATGATACCCAGATCGCCGATCAGGTGACTATTGCCAACAATACAGTTCTTGCCGGTCATGTTCAGATCGCAAGAGGTGCAGTTTTGAGTGCAGATATCCGCGTACACCAGTTCTGCCGTATCGGGGCTCTTGCCATGATCGGGGCTGCCGGTTCTGTATTGCAGGATGTTCCTCCTTTCTGCATGACCGATCACCAGGGGCTTATTGCCGGGGTGAACACCATTGGTCTGCGCAGAGCGGGGATGGCAAGCGCCCCCCGTCTTGCTTTGCGTAACGCCATAAGAACTTACTTCTTCAAAGGTTTGAACGGCAAAAACGCTCTTGAAGAGATCCAGAGCGGGGAAATGCTTCCCGAAGTACAGCATTTTGTCAACTTCATCAAAGAATCCTCCAGAGGGATCTCTTCTCCTGTTCCCAGAACGGCTCTTACGGAAGAAAGTGCTGAATAAGAGTATTTTATAAATGAATATTCTTGTGATCGACGGTCAGGGCGGCGGAGCGGGCAAACTGCTTGTCGCCCGGATCAAAGAAACTTTCCCCTCTTTTACTGTGATCGCTGCCGGTACAAACAGTATCGCCTCTTCTGCCATGCTGAAAGCCGGTGCCGATCACATTGCCACCGGGGAAAATGCAGTGATCGTCTGCTGTAAAAAAGCAGATATCATTGTTGGTCCATTGGGGATCGTCATTGCGGATTCTCTTTTTGGAGAGATCACTCCGGCGATGGCTCTGGCGGTGGCGCAATCCAATGCCAAAAGGATACTTCTTCCTTTCAATACCTGCGATAATATCGTTGCGGGGATTACCGATTACACCATCAGCAAACTGGTGAATATGGCAATAGAGGAATTGAAAAAAATCACGCCTTGACATTTTTCTTTTCCGGGATATATTAATATTTTCAAGGATGCGGCAAAAAGAATTTTCCGTATGGATACAGAAGTATCCTTTTCCTGTCTGAAACGACTTTTTTTGTTTTTATTTATTTCCGTATATCAGGAAGATATACTTTTCCCCGCAGGGAAGAAAAGAATGGATATATGGAGAAATATGAAAATTTTTTCTACGGATTTCAAAACCGCAGCTCGTAAAAAATATTTTACACTCTTTGACCTGCCGGCAAAAGCAACTTGCAAAACTTCTGTTTTACCGTTACAACACCTAAAAAAAATTTATAAAAAATACGCATCAATACGCCCGTCAGGACGCACTTCACGCTTGACACAGTCAAATTTTTCACCTCTTCCCATCTTCACTCGATCAGCGTTCACGCTGATTGAACTTCTGGTGGTTATTGCCATTATTGCCATTCTTGCCGGGATGCTTCTTCCCGCATTGAATTTTGCCAGGAAAAAGGCACAGGGGATCTCCTGCGTCTCCAACATGAAACAACTTTCCAGCGTCTATATTTATTATTCTCTGGACTATCTGGATTTTCTACCCTGTCTGGACAATCTTGGCGGCAATAATGCCGGAGATGGTCAGGGGGGTACGATTTCCCAGAAAAACTGGCTTAATAACATTGTGGCAGATTATCTGAAAAAGAAAGACGCCTCCACCGATCCGGTAAAGGTGCTTTTCTGCCCCATGCAGGATACAAAAGAAGATATAACTACAACTTACGGTCTCAATTACCTTATTGCCACAAACAATGGGAAAGGCATAAAGATCATCACATTCAAAAATCCCGCCAAAACGGCGATGCTTGTGGAAAATACCGGTCATCTCTGTTATTACGGTTATGAATACAATGGAACGGAAAAACATCTTACCGGAAGCGATTACAAGAAAAACCGGGCGGTCTTTTTCCGTCACAATAAAAATGCTTCCGGCGCATTTCTGGAATCCCATGTGGTCATGCTGGAAAAAAGGAGTGTCCCCTGTAAGGAATCTTATCCTGAAGCAGAGGAGGAAACGATCAAAAATACCTACTTCAATTCCGGCAGAGTAGACAGCAGTACCGGAACGATAGGCAATCTGTAAGATCAGAATGTAAAGCTGCTTCCGGCTTTTCCGGTCAATACCTGACAGGAGAGATGTTCTTTCAGATATTGTACCGCATTATCCCCGGTGCAATGCAGTAAAATGATCTTTTCCAGACTTTTTACGCCTTGAAGATATTCAGCCGTTTTTGCCAGTTTCAGGGGATCGGCATACAATAAATGCAAGCCTCCCATGATATACCTTACAGGAATATGGGGGGCATTTTTTCTGCAATGCTCCAAAGTATTGATAATCCCGGCATGACAGCACCCCTGTACCAGAAGGCCTCCGGAAGTCAGGAGAGAAATTTCATCTTCCAGAAGGTCTTCCTTTCTCCCATCCGGATCCAGAAAAAAAGGTCCGCCGGTATCTTCAAAAGAGTTGCGGGGGATCCTGCCTGTAAGAAAAAATTCTTTTTGGATCTCTGTAAAGGAATGGATCTCTTTTTTCTGTTCCTGCGGCAAACCATCCAATGCCGCCAATGCTTCTGACGGAATGGTCAGTTCTTTTACAGGACGGTCAGAATGAATACTGTACCTTTTTTTCTCCATCCCTTTTCCGTAAAAGACTTTTCCTGTAAACCCGGAAGCAAGAAGAGGGGCCACTCCTCCGGTATGATCATAATGCCCGTGACTTAAAACAAGAGCGGATATTTTATCATATTCCACTTTTGCCGCGGAAAAATTTTCCTTTAAAACCGTTCCTGCTCCGGTATCAAAAAGTACCTTTCCCTTTTCAAAATGGAAAAGGAAAGATAAACCATGTTCAGAAAGAAAAGGCTCTTCCGCCCGGTTGTCAATAAGAATTTCTACTTTCATCTCAAAACTCTTCTTCCGCTTCATTCTTCTCTTTGAATTTACAGGCAAAAAGCAGTATACTCAACTCAAAAAGCAACCATGCCGGAACTGCAAGAAGCAGTTGACTTGCCACATCCGGCGGAGAAAAAACAGCGGCAAAAATAAAAATCGCCACAACTGCGTGGGATCTCTTTTTCCGTATGGAAGATAATTTCAATATCCCAGTGGAAAGGAGAATATATAAAATCACAGGAAACTGGAAAAGAATCATGGAGGCAAGGATCACCGTAAGCAGAAGCGTGATAAAATCTCCGATCCCCAGTACCGCACGCAGGGACTCTCCTGCAAAGGAAAGAGAAAAACGCACCATGGCGGGAATAATGAAAAACAATGCCACAAACATCCCGAAAAGTGCAAGAAAAAATACAGAACAGACCGGAAGAAAGATCTTTTTCTTTTCCTCCGCATGAAGGGCAGGGGCAATAAACTGCCAGACCTTGTAAACCACATAAGGCAAAGCAAAAAAAAGTGCCAGAACCAAAGTGATTTTCAACTGCACAAAAAAAGGTTCCATCAAGGTAAAGTAATGCAGTTCAAATCCTTTCGGAGCCGCATAGTCCAGAAGTTTTTTCAATGCATAAGGAGCAGAAAACCAGCAGGGCAGACATAAAAGAAAATACACTGCCGCAATGCGTAAAAGTACCGAACGCAACGCATCCAGATGCGCCAGGAATGAGGGATCTTCTTCCAGTATTTTTTCATTTATGCTTTTACTCATATTTTACTCCAAAAAATAACCATTCATTTTTCAAGGCAGATCATTAAAGCCGATACATTTCATCTTTAAAGATGCCGCTTTGTTGAGACAATGTTCCAATACACCCACCGGCATGTGGATCCCCGGGGCATTTTCATAAATACCGTGGGAAAAAAAGATGATCAGAGAATCCTCTGCCGCCGCCTTTTCCAGAGCCGCATCCAGATTTTCCAGTTTTGTGAGATAATATTCCCCGATACCGGGCCCTGCCAGTGCCGGAGTTGCAGCGACCTGATCATAAGTATAAAAATATTGGGGGAAATCAGCTATCCAATACCCTTTCAACGGTTCCGGACGGGGAAAAACTGACGCACGGAAATGCCGGAAATACTTTCCCAGTTTCTTATCACTTTCCTGCGTATGGATATTATTGGGATAGGCAAAACTTTCTATCTTTATTCCCTCTTTCCGGCAGATCTCCACCTGGGGCAGAACTCCTTTGCAAATATATTCCTCCAACTCATTTTCATCTGTCATATCGCAATTCAAGTGGTAGATGCTGTGCAATCCGATCGTATGCCCTTCCTCCTGTAAAAGACGCATGGATTCCAGATGTGCCGCGGACAACTCTCCGGAGTAAAAAAAAGTACCTTTTGCATTATATTTACGGAAAAGTTCCCGCTGCGCCAGCCAGTCTGCATACCGGGAATCATCGAATGTAAAACAGACCGCACCGCCTGTAAAATCTGTAACCATATCCACTTTCTCCATTTTCTTTAATGAAATATACTTTTCAAAATATTTTTTTCAACTTTTTCCCCCCGGAAATTTTACTTTTTTCCGGGATTTTTTTGCAGGAACATTTTGAAAAGTCTCCTTTCCCTTGTCCTGTTTCCTGAAAAAAATCATGCAAAAAAACTTTTTTATCATGGAAGAATACTTTTTCTTCTGTAAAAAAGTAGAATTTTTTCTTATATATGCTATAGTAATTTTTACAATGATGCGGCAGACTATTTATACGGCAATGCGCTTCCACTGGAATATAAAAGCCAGTACATAACGGAATTTCTCCATGGAGGCAAAACAACTTCTGCCCAATGGAGTTTTTCCGACAATATTGTCTGTTCCTCTCTCAAAGGGAAAAAACATATTGATATGGATAATATTTTTTAAGATAAAAGGAAAAGCATATTTCCGGCAGCGGGAAGTCTTTTCCTGTAAAAATTCATAAGAAGGAACCAGAAAATGAATAAAAACAGCCTTGTTCTCCCGTCAATCATTCTTTTATCCTGCATTTTTACTTTTTCTTTGTACGGAGAAATGAAATTTTCCAATGAATTCAACTGGAAAAAACCAAAAGTAAAGAATATCGGTAATGCGATCCAATATGTAACAGAAGAATTTACCACACCCCGGCTGATCAAATGCGCTGCGGTGAAAATAGATCTGACAACTGCCGGTCTGCGTTTCAAAGCCACACCCCGATCCAAAAAATGGGGTGAAAAAATGCCGGATTTTCCCCAATATACCATTTATACAGATAGAATGACCTGCAGAAAATTTATGGAAGAAAGTGTGAAAAAGGGAGAAAATATGCTTGTAGTCATCAACAGCAGTCCCTGGTCGCCCTGGCAGCCCCCCTGGAATCATCCTCACGCAGACCGTACCGGCTTGATCGTCTCCGAAGGAGTATTGGTCGCCCCGCCATTCAGAAAGTATCCCTCCTTTGTGGTAGATAAGAAAGGGAAACATTTTTTTGCCATATTCAAAGAAAAAGATGATTTATCCAATATCCAGCACGCCGTTTCCGGCTTCGGGTTTGTATTGAAAAACGGAAAAGTATTGCATAAAGATAATGGGAGACTTGCTCCCCGGACGGGTTATGGACTATCTTCCTGCGGGAAATATCTTATTCTTTTTGTTTGTGACGGCAGACAGAAAGAGTACAGCATGGGGTGTTCCACCTATGAAGTGGGAGAATTTCTCAAATATTTCGGAGCCTCCGAGGGTTTGAATATGGATGGAGGCGGTTCCACCACGCTTATTGTCCGTGACGGGAAAAAAATGATCAAATTAAATTCCCACCGTAACGGCGCAGAACGCAGCGTCGGCGGCGCAATGGGAATCATTATAGAGAAATAAATCCGTTAATTTTTACAAAAATTGATGAACAAGTGCAATTCCCGGCAGTGAATGATTCCGAGTCTTGAAAACTTATGATTGACTATTACCGTCAGTTAAGACATGATTTTACATTTGAACTTTGAAAATCATAAAAGTGTGTTTGCAGCCACTCTATTTTCTCACTCCAACACGCTTTATTCATACTGACAAAACCGAAACCGAAATCATCGGAATGGGGATAGACGATAAGTTCTGCAGTCTTGAAAACCAGAAAAAGATGTCCTTTCAGCCCCACCGCATGATAGAATGACAACAATATCTCTTTCAGAATTTCCACATCTGGCAAATGCAGAAAAGTAAATGTATTTTCCAGTTTTCTGAATTCCCGGTCAAATTGAGGTGATTCAGGCGGCGGAAGCGTATCAAAATCAATCGTTTTTACCAAGCCATTTTTCAATAAAGCGTGCAAAAACTTATCAATTTCTGTCAACGGGATATTATAATCCTGTGATAGTTCTTCCTTGTTACTGCTTATAAAAAGGGAGGAAGCAACCGTCACATCTCCAATATACGATGTCATTTTTTCAATAAAATCATCGCATACGGCATTGATCCCGGCTTCAGAAAAATCAGGAATATTATCCGTATACCCCAGAAATCCCGGCGAACTGCTGTAAGAATCCAAGTCAACAAACTGCGATAAATCCATATTCATTTACTCCACTCATATTTACAATTTTTGCACCGGTAGTGTATTGTACCAAAAATCAGCAGCACGATCCAGCTTTCAATGCTGTGTGCAAAGCCGCAATTTTTACTGCCGCACTCCGGACACACCGGCTTGTATAAACGGAAGGATTTCATTCCAAACCTTTCAGATAAAATTTCTCATAGACCGGAAAAATCTTCAAGAATAAACCAATCGGATATTTCTGAAAAATCCGGAATTACTCCCTAATTGTTTTATTTTATAGAAAATATACCGCCATCCCAAATTTCAGGTACCACTCCGAACCTCTCCGTACTCTTTCCCCCTGGCAAAAGGGCAAAAAAAAGCCCGACTCATGCGAATCGGGCTTTAAAATAAAAAAATCCGGCATCGAACTACTTTCCCACACTCTGATGTGCAGTATCATCGTCGCGAGGCCTCTTAACGATCGTGTTC
>JAGBXB010000037.1 GCA_017629515.1 Lentisphaeria bacterium
CTTTTTGCCACACAAAGGCCGGCGCAGACAAGATCCTGTTTTGCAAGGAATATGGCTTCCGCTTCCAATTCCGTACCGATAACGGATATGGTGGTGGTATCTCCTCTTTCATCCAGATCTTCGCTCAACGCCAGATCAATAAGAAAATCCACTCTCTTCCAGTCGATTTCAGGTAAAACAGTATTGAAACTCATTTTTTTTTCTCCTTGTTCTTATGTATTTTCCGGCTCATAAAATTCCGATGAATTTATGATCTCCACAGCTTTTCCTGTATTGAGTTCGTATGTCACCACACAATAATCAAGCCGGATCCTGTTTTCTGTTACTTCCAGTCTTGTGGGCATCCCTGTACGGAATTTTTTGACCACATCCTTTACGTTCCTGCCCAGAACGGAATCATGACCGCCTGTCATTCCCACATCGGAAAGAAAGGCTGTCCCCCCGGGAAGAACTCTTCCATCGGCAGTCTGCACATGGGTATGGGTTCCCACTACGGCAGTTACTTTTCCATCCAGCATCCAGGCAAGAGCCGCTTTCTCACTGGTGGCTTCTGCGTGGATATCCACAAAAATACATTTTACCGTTTTAGGCAGATTCTGTAAAATTTTTTCCACACATTCAAAGGGGCAGTAGGCACTTTCCCGCATAAAGACTTTTCCGGTCAGATTGATGACTGCCACTTCACCGCCGGCAGGATTACGGAATACCCCATACCCTTTTCCCGGCTGCAATGTACTCATATTGGCAGGGCGCAATACATTCTGATACATATTGATCTCATGCTCAAAACTTTTCTGATCCCAGATATGGTCGCCTGCTGTATAAACATCTATGGGGGCTGTATTCATGTCATCGATACAGGTTTTACTTATTCCCGCGCCGTTGGCGGAATTTTCCGCATTGACAATGACAAAAGAAGCATGGTAACGGTCTTTCAGGAGAGGTACAAGTTTTTTTACTGCACTTCTGCCGCCTTTGCCTACAACATCGCCAATAAAGAGGATTTTAAGAAGAGGTCCATTTGTACTCATATTTATTCTCCAAAGGAAAAATTCAGAATTTCAACTGATCCAGTGCGCTCCAATCGGTCTTTTCACGCCCTGCTTCCTCTTCTTTCTTCCCTTTTCCGGAATTTTTTTTCTTTTTGCAGGAGCATTTTTCCGTATTGAGGTTTGCACCGCAACCGGAACACAATCCTTTACAATCTTCCTTGCATTTGATACGCATGGGCATGGATAAAAGCAGATTTTCCCGTACTTCATCTGTGAGATCATAAAATCCATCCATGGGGATATTTTCCACATGGATACATATGTCTTTCTTTGCAAGAAGATACTCTGCATCATCCAGGCAGACCGCACATTCGGAATGAAGCAGAACTTGTGCCGAACCTGTCACAATAAGATCTTTGCCCGCAAGTGCAGCAAAAAGATCATATTTTATCTTTCCTTTTGCTTCGATCTTCTGGGAAAATGTGGAAAGATCCAGAAGTGCCGGATCTTCTTCTCCATTAAGCTGTTCCCCTTCCATGCCGATATTGGCGGGATTGATCCTGATCATTTTTTTCTCCTTTTCATACCTTTGCGCTGTCTGCTTTTTCTTTCATCTTCGCCCGCAATGCCTCCACCACACATGGGGGGACAAAATTGCTGTATTCACCGTTATTGGCGGCGATCTCTTTGATCAGGCGGCTGCTGACAAAGGAGTAGGCTGGATCGGTCATCATAAAAAGCGTTTCGCATTTGCCGGAAAGTTCCCTGTTCATCAAAGCCATCTGGAATTCATATTCAAAATCCGATGCCGCCCGGATCCCTCTTATGACCGCATCCGCTTTGAAATCGTTGACTGCTTTTACCATAAGTCCTTTGAAAGTGACGACCCGGATATTGGGAATATCCTTACACGCTTCCCGGAATAATTCCATGCGTTCTTCTATGGAAAACAACGCTTTTTTGTCTGAATTTGCTGCCACTGCCACAAGGACTTCATCAAAGATGGTCGCGGCTCTTTTCGCCACATCAAGATGACCGCAGGTGACAGGATCAAAACTTCCGGGATACAATACTCTTCTCATTTTTTCTTTCTTTCTCTGCCGGTCTTTCCGGCTTGAATCTTTTGCCTGATTTTATATGATCGTGTGAAAACACTTTTGAAAATTATCTTCTTGCCAGCTTAAAGAGGTAAACTGCCCCGAAAATCTGGTAGAGGACCGGGGCTATCCAGATGATGTACTGGGGATAAAGTGAATTTTTCTCATCAAGAACTTCCGCAAGCATGATGATGCCGAAATAGATCCCCGCAAGCAGTACACTTAAAAACAACCCCACAGAAGTCTCTCTTCTGGATGTACGGATGGCAAGGGGAAGCCCCAGAAGCAGAAAGGCAATGGGGGAGAGGGCAAGGGCGATACGGCTGTTGAACTGTACTTCCTGTTTCGTAGTATCTCTGCCCAGCTGTTTTTCTATCCCGATACGGGCAAGCAGTTCCAAAGAGGGGAGGAATTTATCTCTTTCCAGAAGTTTGCGTTTATTATAGTTGTCCCCGTAATTGATGGAAAATACCAGTTGTTTTCCTGTCGTCGTTACCACATTTTCTTTGCCCTCGTGGGTGGCGATCGTTGCATCATGGAGGATCACATGCAGGATCTGTTTGGCTCTGTCCACTTCCACTTTCCCTGTATGGGCGGTCACATCCTGTTCCCATTTTCCTTTTTTCCCCATTCTGTAAACCTGGATATCCCGGATGACATTGCCTTCCTTTGCGCCGATATAGATATTGAGATCTGCATATTTTACCGGAATACCCGGTTCAAAAATGCTCATGGGCTGGTCAATGATCACATTGCGTACAAGAGCTCTTGCCTTCCCCAGATAGTTGTTGGATAGTTCCATATTGAGGTAGAGGCAGGTGACAGAAAAAAGAAACGCCAGAACAATGATGGGCGCAGTGATTTGCAGAATGGATACTCCGCAAGCCCGCATGGCTGTTATCTCATTATCCGCAGAAAGGCGGCCGAATACCAGCATGACAGAAACCAGTGCCGCCCAGGGTATGGTGAAAGAAAAGACCACGGGCAGGACATAAAGGAGGAAGAGAAAGGCATTTTCCGCAGGTACACCGCTGGAAATATACTGAAAAACCTTCATGAGCCTTGCTCCTGCCATCCCGAAAGAGAGGATGCCCAACGCCATAAGGAAGGTACTTATAAAACTTTTGACAACATAAAAATTCAGGATCTTCATCTTATTTTTCCTGCAAATAATATTTCTGTTTCCACGCCGGATATGCCGGAATGTTTTACCGTTTTCCGGTAAAAAAAACAGCTCTCCGGCATGTCCGCATATTTAATTATATAATGTAGCACACCTTTTATGAAATGAAAAGTGCGGAACGAAAGTTTTTTGATATTTTGATATTTTTTTAACAATATTTCGATTTTTTTTTGTTTCCATGTGGCAAAGTAGCGTTTCTGTGTTATATTAATGGCTTCAAAACACCTAAAACACGGGAGAATAAAATGCAAGTATTTAATTTTAATGCCGGACCGGCTATGCTGCCGGTGGAAGTTATGAAACGCGCCCAGCAGGAATTTCTTGATTACAAAGGTACCGGTTGCGGTATTTTTGAACACTCTCACCGTGCAAGTTCTTTCCAGGGTGTACTTGACACAACCAATGCCAACATCCGTGAAGTTTACGGCGTACCTGAAAACTATGACATCGTCTATATCCAGGGCGGTGCTTCCATGCAGTTTGCCATGATCCCCATGAACCTGATGAATACCGGTGCTGCCGACTTTGTGGATACCGGTACATGGTCTTCCAAAGCCATCAAGGAAGCCAAACTTTTCGGGGAAGCACGCGTTGCCGCCCAGAGCAAAGATGACAAATACACCTATATCCCCAAATTTGAAGACTGGAAACTTACCGATGATGCCTCCTATGTGCATATCACCAGTAACAATACCATCTACGGTACCCAGTATGCTTCTTTCCCCAAGACCAAAAACCCCCTGATCGCCGATATGTCCAGTGACATCATGTCCCGTCCTGTGAATGTGGCTGACTTCGGTATGATCTATGCCGGTGCCCAGAAGAACCTCGGTCCCAGCGGTCTGGCTCTGGTCATCATCCGTAAAGATCTGGTGGAACGCACTCCTGCAAACATCCCCACCATGCTGAAATATTCCACCTATACGGAAAATGATTCTCTCTACAATACTCCTCCCACATTCGGTATCTATATGATCGGCCTTGTGATGGAATGGATGAAGAGTGTCGGCGGTCTTACTGAAATCGAAAAGATGAACAATGCCAAAGCTGCTCTCCTTTACGATGCAATCGACAATTCCGATGGATATTTCCGCAACCCCGTTCAGAAAGACAGCCGTTCCAAGATGAACGTTGTTTTCCGTCTTCCCACCGAAGAACTGGAAGCAAAATTCCTCAAAATGCTGGGCGAAAACGGCATGATCGGCCTGAAAGGTCACCGTTCCGTCGGCGGTCTGCGTGCCAGCATCTACAATGCCATGCCCATCGAAGGCGTGGAAAAACTCGTTTCTCTCATGAACGATTTCCGCAAGAACAACTGATAAAAAGTTATTCTTCTCATAATAAAAACGGGGTTGTTGCATTTTTGCAGCAACCCCGTTTTTTCTGTACGGAGATTTCCAAAGTCCCGACGGGACGGCGGAAAAAAAGCCAACCGGATAGAGATGAAAATGTATAATTTATGAATATTTTTTTGTGTGGGGGAAGAATAACTTTGCGGTAGTTTTTTTCCTGCGTCCCTTTGGGACTTGAAAATCATATTTTCAATCCTATCCCCCCGGGTTGAAACCCGGGGCTGTGTTCCTGCGTCCCTTTGGGACTTGAAAATCATATTGTCAATATAATTCGCCTGATTGCCCCCCGAGGCTTTTTTCCTGCGTCCCCTTGGGACTTGAAAATCATATTGCCAATATAATTCGCCTGATTGCCATCCGAGGCTTTTTTCCTGCGTCCCTTTGGGACTTGAAAATCATATTGCCTATTCTGCGCCGGCGATCAGAAAAGCCCTGACGGGGCGTTAAGAGCCCAGGGCGGGGTTTCAACCCCGGGGATGATGTATCCCCCCCCCACGAAAAAAGTCCCGCAGGGACGGCGGAAAAAAGCCAACCGGATAGAGATGAAACGCTATAAGCCTACGGGGGGGATTACAATAAAAGCCCTGTAAGGGCAGGAGGGGCTGAAAGCCCCGTAGGAACATAGCCCGGTGGGTAGGACCCTGTAAGGGACCGTACCCCCGGGTAGGAGTACAAAACAAAAAAGCAAGCTCTGAAAGAGCGGCAGAAGGCAGAAATGCAGTCCAACGTTGCCGCACATTCAGAATAATTTACAAAAGCTCATCATTTTTTGTGCAGACACAATGAAAAAATCCATCGTGTTTTTGCAACACCCCCTATGATGTATCTCCCCCCACGAAAAAAGTCCCTCTGGGACTTAAAAAAAATTCACCAAGCCTATCCCCCGGGTAAGAGCAAAAAATAATTACCCCCTTTCCCGGGAACAGATTTCTGCATCCCGCTAGGTAACCGGATATGGTTTATACAAAAAAAAGATGTTGCAATCCTGTTAAGATTCTGCAACACCTCTTTATGATTTGCGGATGAGCCGGACTGTTTATACGGTTCTTTCCAGAAGATAACTTAAAAGATCTTCCAGAAGTTTTCTATATTTATTTTCCGGCAGATGCATCAGACGGGAATGGGCTTTTTCTGTAAGATGGGCGATTTCCTGAAGCGTTCTGGCTTCCGCACCGGATTCCTGAAGGAGTGTACGCAATTCCCGGATGTTTTCTTCCGTATATTCCGGTAATCCGGTAAGTGCCTGCAAGCGTTTTTTGCCGGAGTCGGGAAGCAGTTCCATGGCATCCAGATAAAGGAAGGTGGGTTTGCCCTCCTGAAAATCGCTTCCAATGGGTTTGCCGAATTTTTCCACACTTCCGAAGATCCCCAGATAATCATCCCGCAACTGGAAAGCGATCCCCAACTCTTCCGCAAATGCGCCCAGAGTGGCAAGAGATCCTTCTTCAAAGTCCGCTTTTCCCAGAGCGATGGCTCCGCCGCACTGAACGGCGAATTTCAGAAGACAGGAGGTTTTGCCTGAAATCATCTCTTTGACTTCCTCCTTTGTGATCCCGGAAAGATTCCGCATGGGAAACTCCACATCCAGAGCTTCACCGGAAATAAGACACTTGTTTACCTCTTGAAAACGGAGCATCAAATCACTTATCAGAGAATCTTTCACTCCTTTTTCCCGGCTTTTTAAAAGCATGTTCATAGCCCATGCCTGCTGGATATCCCCGCAGAGGATCGCCATATCCCGGCCATATTTTTCATTGAAAGAACTGCTTTTTTCATAAGCATTTTCAGCAAAAGAGGCTATTTCGATATGGGTGGTGGGTTGTCCCCTTCTGAAATCATCTTCATCAATGATATCATCATGGACAAGAGTCCAGGTATGGAAAAGTTCCACCGCGCACCCGGCATAGAGAGCCTGCTCCGGTTCTCCCCCCAGAACTCCGTCAGCCCAGAGAAGCAGGGCAGGACGCAATCTTTTACCGCCACGGACAGGATAGGATCGCACTGCGGAGGCAAGGCAGGCGGGGCGGACACTTTCCGGAAAATCATCATTGGATATAAGGCTGCTTATATTATTGCTTACAAGGGCAAGGGCGTTGTGTAAATCTCGATACATGAAATCCTCCATTTTTTTGTTCTGTTATAATATGGCATGAAATAAAAAA
Organism: Lentisphaeria bacterium; assembly: GCA_017629515.1. Classification (GTDB taxonomy): domain Bacteria; phylum Verrucomicrobiota; class Lentisphaeria; order Victivallales; family UBA1829; genus RGIG5327. Next base: position 6,787 of record JAGBXB010000037.1, read on the forward strand.
TTTTCAAGGGTGGATTTTCTGCCTGCCCGGAGGTAATTTTGTAAAATTACCTTGAAAAAATTTTTTTTTGAGGTATTTTAAACAAAACTTTATTTTATATTCATATTCTGATAAGGAAACAAAAGGAGAAAAAATGTTTACTTTTCTGGTGGGACTCATTATTCTGTGCGTCGGGTATTTCACTTATGGAAAACTTATTGAAAAGATCCTGGGGCCGGATGAGAGGACTCCCCCCGCTGTTGCAATGAATGACGGTGTGGATTTTCTTGTCCTCCCCAACTGGCGTAATATGCTTATCCAATTGCTGAATATTGCAGGCGTGGGGCCGGTGATCGGAGTGATCCTGGGCTGTAAATTCGGCGCGATCGTTTTTCTCATTATTCCCATCGGTAATATTATCGGCGGAGCCGTTCATGACTTTATCGGCGGCTTTATGTCCATGCGTTACAAAGGGGCAAATCTCCCGAAATTGATCAACATGATGCTGGGGAAAGGGTATTACAGATTTTTTTCCGTATTTATGAGTATACTGCTTCTTCTTGTGGTTGCCGTTTTTATCAATGTGCCTGCGGAACTTTTGAAAGTAACACTTTTGAAGAGTGAATGTTTTACAAAATTTGTTGCCGGAATGGGAGTGAACAATGTTCCCCTTACGATATTCTGGGCGGCTGTCATACTGATTTTTATCTATTATGTCTGTGCTACATTGTTCCCTGTGGATAAAGTTATCGGCAAAATCTATCCTTTCTTCGGCTTCCTGCTTCTTCTGGGAAGTGCGGCACTTTTTATTATGTTGATCATTGCCGGATGTAAAGACCCCTCTCTTTTCCTTGAATCTGCTGCATTCAAGGCAGGGATGATCAAACAGCCCATCGTCCCCGTGCTTTTCGTCACCATCGCCTGCGGAATCATTTCCGGGTTCCATGCCACCCAATCCCCCATCATCGCCCGTACCATGAAAAGCGAAAAGTTTGCCAGACGGGACTTTTACGGAATGATGGTTCTGGAAGGGATCATTGCCATGATCTGGGCTGCCGGAGGGATCGCCATTTACAATCTTTTCCCCAATTTGATGAAGATGAACCCCAACTATGTGCTTGAACGCATCACCACTTACTTTCTGGGCAACGCCATGGGGATCATTACTGTTATTGCTGTTATTATCCTTGCTGTTACTTCCGGTGATACGGCATTGCGCAGTCTGCGCCTTTCCGTTGCGGAAATATTCAAGGTGAGCCAGACAAAGTTCCTCAACCGTGTCTTTATTGTCATTCCCATGATCCTTCTGGTTTCCCTGCTTCTTCTGTGGTCTGCAAAAGATGCCCAGTCTTTCGGGAACATCTGGAGTTATTTTGCCTGGGGCAATCAGGTGCTTGCCGCTTCCACCCTTCTTGCCGGAGCATCCTATCTGCTTATGCAGAAAAAGAATTGTCTTATTGCACTTCTGCCCGGTTTGTTTATGACCTTTATCGTTGTCTGTTATATCCTCTGGGTCTCTCCTGCCAACACCGGGACAAATGGTCCCTGGGGATTGGGGATCGACCTCAAATATGCTTATTTGCATGCTTTTGAAATCAGTATTCTTATCGGCTGGCTTGTGATCCTCCGGGGCAGGAAACTTGCTGCAAACGGTCTGGATGAAGAATTTAAGAAAGAGTTTGAAAAATAATATTTTCTTAAAAAAGGGGCTGTTGCAAAAACTCAAAAAAGGTGAGATGCAGCCCCTTTTGCAGATAGCCGGTGCAGAACAGACAAAGCGATATTCAAGTCCCGGGGGAACGAGAGAAAATACCATCTGGATACAGATGAAAATATATAATTTATGATTATTTTCTGTGATGGTGGAGAATAACTTTGCAACAGCTTTTTCCTGCGTCCCTGCGGGACTTTTTTCGTGGGGGGGACATATTTTCCCGGGGTTAAAACCCCGGGCTTGGTTCTTGACGCCCCGATGGGGCTTTTGAGATAGCCGGTGCAGAACAGGCAAAGCGATATTCAAGTCCCTGGGGAACGGGGAAAAATACCATCTGGATACAGATGAAAATATATAATTTATGATGATTTTCTGTGATGGTGGAGAATAACTTTGCAACAGCTTTTTTCCTGCGTCCCTGCGGGACTTTTTTCGTGGGGGGTGTATGAATCCCCGGGGTTAAAACCCCGGGCTGGGGTCTTGACGCCCCGATGGGGCTTTTGAGATAGCCGGAGCAGAACAGGCAAAGCAATATTCAAGTCCTGGGGAGACAAGACGCTATAAGCCCACGGGGAGATTACAAAAAACAGCCCTGAAAGGGTAAAAGGGGCTGAAAGCCCCGTAGGAACATAGCCCGGTGGGTAGGGACCTGTAAGGGACCGTACCCCCGGGTAGGAGTACA
>JAGBXB010000038.1 GCA_017629515.1 Lentisphaeria bacterium
GATGCCTATTATGCAAAATGGTGGAAGAAATACGGCAAAGAGCATCCGGAATACTTTGCCATGAATATCAACGGCGTGAGAGGCCCATCTCCCAACCGTGCCAGAGGACAGGTGGATTCAGGCAATATCGCCGCTTATACAGGAAAAGATCTGCTTGTGGCGTTCTGCTGTACCAGTCCCTCTTTTCTGGATGCAGTTATTGCCCAGTGGGTGAAGATCGGTACTCCCAAATGGCTGAATTTCTCCCAGCCCGACGTAATGGATTATGAAGCCTGCTATTGTGAAAATTGCAAGGCCCTTGACGGTTATCCTGTGAAAAAGGGTGAAAAATTCTCCGGCAACCGTCTTTCCGACCGTTATACCTATATGCGTAATGAACTGTATAAAAAGGCGGTGAAGATCCGTCCGGATGTGCAGATCATGGCTGGGATCTACAACTTCTCCCAGGAGCCTCCGGTAAAAATAAAGATCGAAGGAGCAAAAAATCAGTGTTTCTCCCTTGTCCCCACCGACTTTACTCTGGAAGGCATTGATGCTCTCCTGGGCGGATGGAAAAAAGCCGGAATGGAATTTTTCTACCACCGCCCCAACCGTCACGGCTACTTCATCACCCTCATGCCCTGCGGTTATGAGGAGTATTTCTTTAATATCATGCAGAAGATGATCAAAACGGGTTCTGCCGGATTTGACTATGACTGTGCCGGCTATTTCCATCACAACGGTCAGTGGTTCTCCGATTATGTCCTGCTCAAAGGGATGCAGGAACCAGAGAAAGATTTTGCATACTGGGAAAAACATTACATGCAGGCTTTTGCCCCCGCCTGTAAAGAGATCAGTAACTATTACGGTTACTGGAGAAATGAAGTCTGGAACAGGCGTCTTGCCAAAAATGTGGGCAAATTGCAGAAAGAGGGCGGCTACTTCAATTTCGGCAGAGGTCTTGCAGGAAAACTTTCCAGTTACTATAAAGAACAGGATTTTGCCAATGCCGGAAAATATCTGCAAAACGCTCTGGCAAGAAAAGATCTTCCTGCCGATGTAAGAAAACGCATCGAAAAACTTGTTATCGATAATGAACACAGCCGTCTCACTTTCATTGCCATCACCAAAAAAAGTGATAATAATTCCATTGCTTTGAGAAAGTTCAGAGAAAAACACGGATACGAACTCTTCCCCTGGGCGGAACAGTACTGGGGTGATGTCTGCGGACTGAAAAAAGTGGATAATCTGAAAGCATTTGATCCCCCCTTCAAACGCACCCCCTGGTTCTGGTTCTTCAAACTCGACCCCAAGGATGTGGGAATGAAAGAAGGCTGGTACAAAGATGATTTCCGCAAGATCGTAAAATGGGGTGCTTTGATGGCGACCAACAACTTCTGGGAAACGCCCTACAAACACTACAAGGCAATTTCTCCGGAGATCCGGAAAAAGACCGCCAATTATGACGGGATCGCCTGGTATGCCGCCGCATTGGAAAAATTTCCTCTGGACTGGAAAGGAAGAAGAGTATATCTCTACTTCGGAGCAGTGGATGAATCCTGCTGGATCTATGTAAACGGGAAAAAGGCAGGCGAACACCTGTTCAAACATAAGGATGATTGGAGAAATCCCTTTGCCATTGAGATAACCGACTGTATCGACTGGAAAGCATCCACGCAGATCGTGATTGTCCGGGTGGAGGATAAAAACGGAAGCGGCGGGATCTGGAAAGATGTGATGCTGGTTTCCAAACTTCCTGAAAAAAAATAAGATCTCTTTCTCTGCCCCGGTTTTCTTTCCGGGGCAGATTTTTTTACCCCCACCATTTTCCTCCGTACCTCTCCGTACTTCTCCGTTCTCCACAAATAAATATATTTTTTATAAAAAGGATTTGACGGGGGAGGAAAAGAATATTATAGTATATTAACATACTATTCTACACAAAAAAGGGACATTCATGGAAACACAAAGTACACTTACCCCGATGATGAAACAATATGTGCTTGTCAAATCGGAAGCACCGAAAGATGCCATATTGCTTTTCCGTCTGGGAGACTTTTATGAAATGTTCCATGAAGATGCGAAAAAAGCCAGTGCCATTCTGGAAATCGCCCTGACAAAACGGGCAGGGTATCCCATGTGCGGGATCCCTTTCCATGCCATTGATAACTACCTTCCCAAACTTCTGGAAGCAGGCGTCAAAGTAGCCATTGCCGAACAATTGGAAGATCCGGCTCTGGCAAAAGGTATCGTAAAGCGATCCATTACGCGGGTCATCACTCCCGGAACAGTCATGGATTCCTCCGTCCTTGCCCCGGGGAAAAATAACTTCCTTGCCGCTCTTGTAGCGGGGAAAGATGCTTTCGGGTTTGCCTATCTGGATATAAGTACCGGGGAATTTTCCACGGCGGAAGTGGAAAATATCGCGGAACTGGAAACTCTTTTATACTCTCTTCAAGTCAAAGAGTGTCTTCTTCCGGAATCCCTTATGAAAAAATGGGAAGAGGAAAATTCTTTCCCCTATTCCGGAAACCGGATATTGTGGACACCGTTGGAAGAGTGGATCGCCTCGGAGGAAAATACTCTTCTTCTTTTGCAGAGACAATTTGCAGTAAGCACCATGGACGGATTCGGCTTGCGTGGGAAAACTCTTGCCTTGCGTGCCGCAGGAGCAGTTCTGCATTATGCTTCGGAAAATCTGCGGCATAATGTGGGGCATATCAATTCCATCCATCTGCATGTACCGGATTCCTTCCTCTCCCTTGACCCCATCTGTCAGAGAAATCTGGAACTGGTGGAGCCTATGTACGGAGCGGCAAAAGAAAATACGCTTTTAAGCGTCCTTGACCGTACAAGGACTCCTATGGGAAGCCGTCTTATGCGTTCCTGGATATTGAAACCCCTGCGGGATACGGAAAAGATCATTGAACGGCAGGATGTGGTTGGACATCTGAAAGATGATCCCCTCACCCTTGCAGAACTCCGTGAGACCATGGGGGCGGTACGGGATCTGGAAAGGATCGTGGCGAGACTCAATGTGGGCAGTGCCAATCCCAGAGATCTGCTTTCCCTTGCGTGCAGTCTGGAAATGCTGCCGCCAGTCAAAATGCTTTTGCAGGAGTTTGCCGATCTGCCGCTGGCTGGAAGATTGATGGAGGATATCGTACTACTGCCGGAACTTGCGGCAAAATTGACTTCTGCCATTGTGGATGAACCGCCCGCCCTGCTGGGAGATGGCGGTTATATCAGAAGCGGATACAATGCAGATCTGGATGAACTGCGTTGTGCCGCTACCGACGGGAAAAAGATCGTGGCGGCATTACAGGCAAAAGAACAGGAACGCACCGGGATAAAAAATCTGAAAGTGAATTTCAATAAAGTTTTCGGATATTATATCGAAGTGACAAAAAGCAATCTGGATCTTGTCCCGGCAGATTATATCAGAAAACAGACTCTTGTAAATAATGAGCGTTTTATCACCCCCGAACTCAAAGAAATGGAAAGCCGTATTCTGGGATCAGAGGAGAAAAGCAAAGCTCTGGAAGCAAAACTTTTTGAAGAGTTGAAAGAATTTGCCCGTTCCTTTACCGGTGAAATCCAGAAAAGTGCTTCCGCTCTTGCCCAGATCGACGTTCTCTGCGCTCTGGCAGAATATGCCTCCAAAACCAATTCCTGCCGCCCCCGCATCGCCGATGATGACCTTCTGGACATCAGGGGGGGGAGACATCCTGTACTGGATGCCAATATGAAAGAAGAGCGTTTCGTACCCAACGATGTGCTTCTGGATGGGGATGAAAACCGCCTTATGGTCATTACCGGGCCCAATATGGCGGGAAAGTCCACCTATATCCGGCAGACAGCATTGCTGGTCATCATGGCACAGATGGGGGCATATATCCCGGCGGATTCCGCACATATCGGCATAGCGGACAGGATCTTTACAAGAGTGGGGGCTTCCGACGATCTTGCCAGAGGACAGAGTACCTTTATGGTGGAGATGGTGGAAACAGCCAATATCCTCAATAATGCCACTGCCAGAAGTCTTGTCATCCTTGATGAGATCGGCAGAGGGACAAGTACCTTTGACGGGCTTTCCATCGCCTGGGCGGTGGCGGAATATCTTGTGGATCACCCCTCCTGCAAAGCAAGAACACAGTTTGCCACCCATTACCATGAACTTACGGAACTTGCCATGACAAGACGGGGAGTAAAAAATTATAATGTGGCGGTAAGAGAATACGGAGAAAAAATCATTTTTCTCAGACAGATCATTCCCGGCGGCGCAGATAAGAGTTACGGTATCCATGTGGCAAAACTTGCCGGATTGCCGCCGGAAGTCATCGTGCGGGCAAAGGATATTCTGGAAAATCTGGAAAACAATTCTGTTTCCGCTTCCGGAGAGCCTTCTCTTGTAACCCATGGAAATATGATCCGGGAACGGAATACTTCCCGTTACCGCAGTAAAAATACAGGGAAAAAACTTTCCGGAAAAAATAAGGAAGATCCCTCCGGAACAACTCCGGAGGATGATGCCCCCTGGCAGCCCTCATTGTTTGAATTATAAAAGAGGCATAAAAAAATGAAGTACGAACCTGAAAATATTCCCATGAGCCGGGAAGAAATGCTCCTCCTTGGCTGGGATGAACTGGATATTCTTTTTATTTCCGGAGATGCCTGCGTGGATCTCCCCTCCTTTGCCGCACCTCTTTTGTGCCGTCTCCTGATGGATCAGGGATGGAAAGTGGGACTCATCTGCCAACCGGACTGGAAAGACCCGGAAAGCATTACCAAAATGGGCAGACCCCGGCTGGGGTGTGCAGTTTCCGCCGGGAATATGGATTCCATGGTCTGCCTTTATACCGTGGGCAGAAGATTAAGGAAAGATGATATGTATTCCCCCGGCGGTGTCCCCGGAAAACGGCCGCCTATGGCATCAGTGGTTTATACCCAGATGTGTAAAAAAGCCTTCCCCGGTTCTCCTGTAGTAACAGGCGGAATGGAAGCAAGTATGCGGCGGATCGCCCATTACGATTACTGGCAGGATAAAATGCGCCCCGGAGTACTGGTGGACAGCAAAGCGGATATCCTTGTTTACGGCATGGGGGAACGGGCGATCGTGGAGATCTTCCGGCGGTTGGAAAAAGGAGAAAGTCTTGACGGGATCAGAGGGACAGTGCGTTTTCTGGGGGCAAAGGCTTCCGCCGCTTTGCAGATCGATGATTCCTATGTTGTTCTGCCGGATTATAATGAAATGCTTTCCGATAAACGCGCCCTCATGCGGGAAACCGTGATCCTTGAACGGGAGATGAATCCCCATTGCGGCAGAAAACTCTTGCAGAAATACAACGACCGTTACCTTCTTGTGGAACCGCCCATGCCGCCAATCACCACAGAGGAATTTGACCATGTTTGCGAACTGCCCTTTTCCGGCAAACCTCATCCATCTTATAAAGAACCCATCCCCGCTTATCTTACGGTACGGGAATCCATCCCTGCTGTCCGCGGCTGTCCCGGCGGCTGTGCTTTCTGCGGTCTTGTGGCACATCAGGGGAGACACATTATTTCCCGCAGTCCGGAATCGATTTTAAGAAGCGTGAAAAAACTTATCAATCAGAAATTTTTCCATGGAACGATCACAGATATCGGCGGCGCAGCGGGCAATATCTATGGCCACACCTATAAAGATCCCCAAATGTGTGCAAAGTGCCGCAGAAGCAGCTGCATGTTCCCGGAACCCTGTAAAAATTATGTTGCCGACGGAAAAAAACTGATTGAACTTTTGCGGAAAGTGCGTTCCTGTCCCGGTGTGAAAAATGTGTTCATCAATTCCGGGATCCGTCTGGATCTGGCACTTATGCAGGAGGATCTGACCAGAGAGATCGTCCTCAACCATGTTTCCGGTCACATGAAAGTAGCCCCGGAGCATCTCCATCCCAGAGTACTGGCATTGATGCGGAAAGGAAAAAGCGGGGACCTGGAAAAATTTATGAAGATCTTTGAAAAGATCAATCAGGAACACGGCAAAAAGCAGTACCTTATACCCCTTTTCATCTCCAACTTCCCCGGCTGTACGGCAAAGGAGATGAAAGTAGTCGATGACTTCCTTGCCTCTCATAATTGGAGTCCCCAGCAGGCGCAGGATTATATTCCCCTGCCGCTGACCATGGGGGCGGCTATGTACTATTGCGGTGAAACAGCCGATGGAACTCCCATCGAGGTCAACCGTGGACTTGCAGAACGCCGGACGCAGTTGAAAATGCTCAAAAGAGACAGAACGATCCGTCCCAAAGGTGTTCACGGTGGTCCAAGTTTCCGGGAAATGCGGGGGGAAAGAAACAGAAAAAGATTTTCCGGTTCCTCCAATGGAAAACGGAAAAATTAAATTCTGCCTTGTCATTCTTCTTTTGATCGTAAACAATATGGCAGCGATTTTTGTCTTTATGCTGTCAAGCAGAGAAATCGTGATTCAACACCGTTTGTCTATTGATTTGAATATAAAGATGAGGAATATGGGGGTGTTGCAAAACCTCAAAAAAGGTGAGTTGCAGCCCCTTTGCAACAGCTTTTTTCCTGCGTCCCTACGGGACTTTTTTCGTGGGGGGGTGTATGTAATCCCCGGGGTTGAAACCCCGCCCCTGGGTTCTTGACGCCCCGATGGGGCTTTTGAGATAGCCGGTGCAGAACAGGCAAAGGGATATTCAAGTCCCGCAGGGACGCAGGAAAAATCCCCACCGGATAGAGAGGAACCGCTATAAGCCCACGTGGCGATTACAAAAAAATACCATTTCTATCCCATAATTTTCATATATGTTCCTTAAAA
>JAGBXB010000039.1 GCA_017629515.1 Lentisphaeria bacterium
GTGTCTCCATGGTGATCGCCGGTTCCATCTGCTCCCCGGAATTTTTTGAAGAATATCTGGATATGCGCTGTGAAAGCGTGGATATGACAGAGATCATCCGCAGAGTCAATGAAAAAATCTATGATGAAGAAGAATTCGCCAAAGCCTCCGCATGGGCAAAGGAAAAATGCCTTTTCAGCGAAGATTTCTATAATGATGAAAAGAGCCGTCACAGCGACGAAAAGAAACGGGAAACATTCGATTACTGCGTCAAGATGGCAATGATCGCCAGAGACCTTATGGCAGGCAATAAAAAACTTGCCGACATCGGCTGGGTGGAAGAATCCATGGGACATAATGCCATCCTCGCCGGATTCCAGGGCCAGAGACAGTGGACTGACCACATGCCCAACGGCGACTTTATGGAAACGATCCTCAACAGTTCCTACGACTGGAACGGCATCCGCAAACCTTATATCATGGCAACCGAAAACGATGGTCTCAACGGCGTGGCAATGCTTTTCGGTCATCTTCTCACCAATACCGCTTCCGCATTCTCCGATGTGCGTACCTATTGGAGTCCGGAAGCCATTGAAAAGGCTACCGGCGTCAAACTGGATATTCCCGGCATGATCCATCTTATCAACTCCGGAGCGACCACCATGGATGCCACAGGAAGAATGAAAGACGCTTCCGGCAATCCTGTAATGAAACCTTTCTGGGAAGTAACAGAAAACGATGCGGCGGAATGTCTGAAAGCCACCACATGGTGCCCTGCCAATCTGGGTTACTTCCGCGGCGGGGGATTCTCTTCCCGCTTTGTTACCGCAGGCGGTATGCCTGTCACCATGACAAGGATCAACCGTATCAAAGGACTTGGTCCCGTCATCCAGATCGCCGAAGGTTATACCTATATGCCTCCGCAGGAAGTGCATGATATTCTGGATAAACGTACTGATCCGGGTTGGCCGACCACATGGTTCATCCCCAATCTTACCGGGGAGGGAGCATTCAAAGATGTTTACAGCGTCATGGCAAACTGGGGTGCGAACCACGGGGCATTCAACTATGGTCATATCGGGGCGGATCTGATCACTCTTGCCTCCATGCTGCGTATTCCTGTATGTATGCACAATGTGCCGGAAGAAAAGATTTTCCGTCCCTCCACATGGAGTGCATTCGGCATGGATAAAGAGGGGGCAGATTACAGAGCATGTGCCAACTTCGGCCCTGTATATAAGTAATTTCTTTCGCAAAAAGAATTTTACAGAAATGGTTGCGGTTTCCGGAAAGAAGCCGCAGCCTTTTTTGTTTTAAAAAATCTCCGGTAATGGAGCAAAGTCCCCGTAAAAAAGAGCCTCTTTTTCTTTCTTTTCTGTTCTGCAGCTTTCTTCCGGGTAAAAAAATCAGGATTATATTTGAAAAAACACGGATCGGGGAGTATATTATTATAATAAAAACGTATATTAAACAGCAAACAACATTTTTCAGGAGAAAAATATGCACGATTTCAGAACTCATACCTGCGGTGAGCTGCGCCTTGCCAATGCAGGGGAAACTGTCCGTATTTCCGGCTGGATCCACTCCGTCCGTGACCACGGCGGTGTTATCTTTATCGACCTGCGTGACCATTACGGGAAAACACAGGTGGTCATCGACCCCAAAATGGCTTTCTATCAGGAATTGGAAAGATGGAGAGTGGAAACTTGCGTCTGCTTTACCGGTACAGTCGTTGCCCGGGCAGCAGAAACCATCAACCCCAAACTGGAAACAGGGGAAATTGAAGTCGTTGCCGGAGAAATGACCATTCTCGGTGAATGTGATACCATTCCTTTCCAGATCGCCAAAGAGGAAGCAGCGCCCGAAGCACTGCGTCTCAAATACCGTTTTCTGGATCTGCGCAGAGATGAACTGCACAGCAAGATCGTACTGCGTTCCAAAGTTATCGCCGAACTGCGTAAATGTATGACAGAAATGGGTTTTCTGGAATACCAGACCCCCATTCTCACAAGTTCCTCTCCCGAAGGTGCCAGAGATTATCTTGTACCCAGCCGTGTCCATCCCGGTAAATTTTATGCTCTGCCCCAGGCGCCCCAGCAGTTCAAACAGCTTCTGATGGTTGCCGGTTTCGACCGCTACTTCCAGATCGCCCCCTGCTTCCGTGACGAAGATGCCAGAGCAGACCGTTCCCCCGGTGAATTTTATCAGCTGGATATGGAAATGAGTTTTGTTACACAGGAAGATGTGTTCGCCGTACTGGAAAAACTCCTTCCCCATGTATTCAATAAATTCAGCAGCAAAAAATCCGACCCCGCTCCCTTTGTACGCATCCCTTACAGGGAAGCCATGTTCAAATACGGTTCCGACAAGCCCGACTTGCGTAACCCCCTCTTCATGCAGGATGTTTCTGAAATTTTCAGAGAAAGCGGCTTCAATGCCTTTGCCCAGGTGGTGAAAAATGGCGGTGTAGTCCGTGCCATCAAAGTACCGGGCATCGGCGGTAAACAGCCCCGTAAATTCTATGACGATATGATCGCTTTCGCCCAGAGCGTGGGTGCCAAAGGTATGGCATACATCATCTGGTCGGAAGAAGGGGAAAAGAGTCCCATCGTGAAGTTTATGAAAGCAGAAGAACTTGCCGCTCTGAAAGAGGCAGGCAATATCCAGACCGGCGATGTGATGTTCTTCCTTGCAGACAAAGAAAAGAAAGTACAGGAAATCGGCGGAGCTGTCCGTACGGAACTGGGCAATAAACTGGGTCTCATCGATCCCAATGTATTCAAATTCTGCTGGATCGTGGACTTCCCCATGTTTGAACTGGATGAAGAGACCAATAAGATCATTTTCAGTCACAACCCCTTCTCCATGCCCCAGGGCGGTATGGAAGCGCTGATGACCAAAGAGCCTCTGGATATTCTCGCTTATCAGTACGATATCGTTGTCAACGGTATCGAACTGTCCTCCGGAGCGATCCGTAACCACAGACCGGAGATCATGTATAAGGCATTTGAGATCGCCGGTTATGATAAAAGTGTTGTGGAAGAACGCTTCGGCGGCATGATCCAGGCATTCAAACTGGGTGCGCCCCCCCACGGAGGTATCGCTCCCGGCGTCGACCGTATGGTCATGCTCCTTTCCGACTCTCCCAACATCCGTGAGATCATTGCCTTCCCCTTCAATCAGCAGGCACAGGATCTTATGATGAATGCTCCTGCGGAAGCGGATCTCAAACAGTTGCGTGAACTGCGGATCATCCCTGTTGAACCGGAACTGAAATTTGAAGAAACCTTCAAGAAACTGCGTGCGGAAGCCGCCCGGATCCGGGAAGTGACAGCCGCTGCGGAAGCTGCCGCCGGTTCTTCCGGGGAAAACAGCGCAAACTGATAAAAACTCTGCTCCGGAAAGCCATTTCCGGAGCAGGATACAGGAACAGGAAAGGATAAAATACACAAGGAGAAGAACATGACGTACGGCATCAGAAAAGAAGCAATGAGGAGGCCCCATCGCAGCCGTCCCTTTTCTGTTGCATTTCTTCTGCTTGTGGTTTTTCTTGCCATTGGAGCGACTGTTGCCCTGTGGAAAGGATGTAAGGTTTTCCTGAATTTTCTTTCCAGAGAAACAAGATACGATAAAATTATAGTAGAAGCCGGCAAACGCAATATGGTGGATCCGGCATTGCTCAAAGCGGTGATCTGGCGGGAAAGCAAATATAATGCTTCGGAAATCGGCGGAAAAGGCGAAATCGGGCTGATGCAGATCATGGTCGATCGTGCCGCTTCCGATTGGGCGAGAGTGAAAAAATATCCCCTGCCCTCTGCCGGAGCATTGTATGATCCGGAACTCAATATTGAGATCGGTTCCTGGTATCTGGGAAGAGCATTGCGCAGGTGGCGGAATTTCAAAGAAAGTGTACCCCTTGCCCTGTGCGAATATAATGCAGGATTGACCAGAGCAAAAAAATGGCAGCCGGAAACGTCTACCGGCGATGTTATAAGCAGAATACGGATCAATTCTACGAAACAGTATGTAAAAGATATTCTGAAAAGATATCAGAAATATAAAAACGAATGGAAGGCACCCCATTGATGAAAAAAATTCTCCTTTTTTCCATGTTCCTGTGTGTGTGGGTGTTTTCCTTTTTTGCCGTAAATAAAGTCGATGCGGCGGAAAAAAAGAAAAAGTCTTCCGGGATCCGCATAGATTTCACCACCTCTTTCAAACGGGGGAAAAGCGTAAGCGGCGGATGGCACTACAAAGGAAAACCCTTTACAAAAGATATTGATTTTTCCATTGTGGAACTTGACGGAGTGAAGGTTCTGAAAGTAGCCTCCCGGAAAAGTTCCGGCACTATCCTTTATGATCTTTCCACCATTGATCTTGCCAAATACCCCATCATGCGCTGGAAATGGATGGCAGTGCGTCTGCCCCGGGGGGCATGTGCCACCAATCCCCGGAAAGATGATCAGGTCCTTGCCATTTGTGCAGGAGCGGGCCGCCCCCGGACAAATTCTGTTGCGTTCCGTTGGGAGACCAAAACAAAAAAAGGCAGGAGCGGGTACTCCCGTTACGGACTGGGTATGGTACAGGTAAACTGGTTTGCTTTACGCAATCAGGAAGACAAACTCAATACCTGGTATGTGGAGGAAGTGGACTTACAGGCACACTTGAAGAGACTCTTCCCCCGTGGTATCCCTGAAAAAGATCTTGCTTTAAGTATAACAGGCAATTCCCAGTACACGGCAACAGATTCTATCGGCTATGTTGAGTATCTGGAATTCCTGCCGGCTTCTGAAAAAGGTAAATTACAGTAACTTTTACAGCAATACATAAAAGGAAAAGGAGAAAAAATGAAATTTTACGAGAAACTTGCCTCTGCATGGGAAAAAACCAATTCTCTTGTCTGCGTGGGACTTGACCCTGATCTTAAAAAACTTCCCGAATGTCTGAAAAATGAAAAATATCCCATCTTCACATTCAACAAGAATCTGATCGATGCCACAAAAGAACACGCCTGCTGTTACAAACCCCAGGCAGCATATTATGCCGGACAGGGTGCAGATGATGAACTTCTTATGACTATGGAATATCTGAAAGAAGTCTGTCCGGACATTCCGGTCATCCTTGATGCGAAAAGAGCCGATATCGGCAATACTACGATGATGTATGCCCTTGAAGCTTTTGAACGGTACAAAGCAGACGCCGTTACAGTCAATCCCTATATGGGGATGGATGCTCTCAAACCTTTCCTTGACTATGAGGATAAAGGGGTGGTGGTACTTTGCCGCACCTCCAATAAAGGGGCAAAAGAGATCCAGGAAATGCGTCTTGCCGACGGCAGGGAACTTTATAAATATGTTGCCTCTCTTATTGCAGGCGATTGGAACTACAATAAAAACACCATGCTGGTAGCCGGAGCCACTTTCCCGGAAGAACTGGGCGAGATCCGTCAGATCGTCGGAGACACTCCGCTGCTTGTTCCCGGAATCGGTGCCCAGGGCGGCGATCTGGAAGGTGTATTGAAAAACGGTCTTACTGCCAATAAAACAGGACTTGTCATCAACTCTTCCCGCGGGATCATCTATGCTTCTTCCGGCACGGACTTTGCAGAAAAAGCCCATGAAGAAGCATTGAAACTCAAAAACGCTATCAATGCTTTCCGTTGAAAACTTGTTTCATCAACAGGAAAGGAATGGAAATATGATCCCTTTCATTGATCTTAAAGGTCAGTATGCAAAAATTGAGGAAAATGTAGATAAAGCCATTAAGAAAGTATTGATGCACGGTCAATATATTCTTGGTCCGGAAGTTGCGGAACTGGAAAAAAAACTCGCCGACTTTGCCGGCACAAAGTATTGTCTGGGGTGTTCCAGCGGTACTGACGCTCTTCTTATGGCGATGATGGCTCTGGGTTTCAAGGCAGGGGATGCGGTTTTTACCACTCCCTTTACATTTTTTGCCACAGTGGAAACCATTGCTCTCACCGGGGCGACTCCCGTTTTTGCCGATGTGGAGGAAGAGACTTTCAACATGGATCCTGTTAAATTGCGGGAAGCCATATTGAAAGTGAAAGCGGAAGGGCGTCTTACCCCCAAAGCCATCGTTGCTGTGGATATTTTCGGTCAGTGTGCCGATTACGACGCCATTTCCGCCATTGCGGAAGAGTTTGATCTGCCCGTCATTGAGGATGCTGCACAATCCATGGGGGCTTCCTGCAAAGGGAAACGGGCCCCCTCTTTCGGGAAAATCGGCTGCACAAGTTTCTTCCCTGCCAAACCGCTGGGTTGTTACGGGGACGGCGGAGCGGTATTTACAGATGATAAAGATCTTTACGACATCATGTATTCCATTCTTGTCCACGGCCGCGGCGGGGATAAATATGATAATATCCGTCTGGGATTGAATGCAAGACTGGATACCATTCAGGCGGCGGTGCTTCTGGAAAAACTCAAAATCTTTGAAGAAGAGATCCGGATGCGTCAGCAGGTGGCAAAATGGTATAAAGAAGAGTTGGACGGGGTTTTGCGTCTTCCTTATGTGAAGGAAGAAAATCTTTCTGTATGGGCGCAATATTGTCCCATGTCGCCAAAATTTGAGGCGATCCAGAATGCCCTGAAAGAAGCGGGGATCCCCTCGGCAAGATATTACCCGATCCCCATGCACTTATTGGAAGCCATGAAGTATCTGGGGTACAGAAAAGGAGATATGCCGGTAGCGGAAAGGATCGCAGAAACGATTTTCGCCCTGCCTATGCACCCTTACCTGGATCAGACAACCGTTCAGAAAATCGCGTCGGTGATCAAAAGTGCGGTAAATGGATAAATTTTTTCCGTAAACTGTCACAAACTGTTGTAAAATTATTTTACGGGGAGGAAAACTTTTTGAGAAAGTTTTCCTCCCCGCTCTCTTTTTTCAAAACGATTCCAAATTTTTTACAATACTTTAAGAACGAAGAAAGAAGGATTTATCTTTTTCCAGTTTTACGCACTTCTTTAATGACCTTATTGAGTTCATCAATAGAGGGGATACCGGTCTGCTTCATAAAGGCAGAGGAAAGTTTCTTTCTTTCCTTATTGAGTTCCGCCAATTTCTCCACAAGATTCTTGTATTCTTTGTCCCCCATAACGATCTCCTGCATAGTCCTGCCCTTTACCGGAAGTTTCAGATCGAAAGAGCCCACATATCTTGCGTAAGCGGCTTCTTTATTATTCAATTCCAGAAAGAGTTCTCTTTTGATGCGTTCCTTGTTGAGTTTATCAGCTTTTTCCATCAATTCTTTCAATTCCGGAGCGTGTTCCAATGCCCTGCGGAAAAGTTCTTTGCTCAAAAAAGTGATATTGCGTCTGGCACTTGCCATCTTCCCTGGTTCGGCTGCTTTTTTATAAAGAGCAATTTCCTCCATTGCCCGCTGATAAAGGGAAGAACCTTTTTCTTTGGAGAAAGTATGATTTTTTGTCATTTCCTTTATGAGACTTTTTTCCAGTGCTTCTGTAAGAACCCGCATGATCTCATTATAGGCTTTTTCCGGATCCTGATCATTTTTGGAAGTTGCGGCACAAATGGAAGAGTAGGCAGCTTTGGTCTTTTCCTCCCATAATTTTTTATCCAGTTCCATAAAATCTTTGTTTGCGGAAAACTTTTTATACACCTCTGCAAAGATTTTTTTATCCAGAGCATTGCGGACAAGCCCACCATTGAATTTCACGATGGAGGGGGCAAGAGTTTTATCTTCTTTTGCAAAATGGTTGAGAAAAACATTTCTTGCTTCCTGTGCTTTGGAACATGCCATGTATTTCTTGCGGAAAAATTCAATATATTCCTTGTAACATTTTTTCTGTGCTTCCAGTAATTCTGTGTGTCCGGCCTTTGCTTCTTCCGCCTTTTTCCGGATCAAATCATAATCTTGGGGCGCACCGGAAAGGAAAAGGGGGAGGGATAAAAAAAGGATTGCGGAAGCGGATAAAATTCTTTTCATATTGTCAGTCTCCTTGATAGAAATATTGAAATTACTTCTGTAATATATCCTGTTGAAAGAAAAAATCAAATCCCGCACGGCAGAAGAAGAGTTTTTTGCTTGCTTTATGGGGAAAATATGCTATGTTATAAGGATGGAGAAAGGAGGAAACAAATTATGAAAAAAGAATTTACATTTTGGAAAAAATTTTTTTTCATCCTTCTTCAAATCTTTGCAGCAGGCACCCTCATTCCTTCCCTGCTCCTTCTCTGGACGATTCTGGCTTCCGGCGATCTCTTTAACGATACCTATTTTTCCAAACGGCTCCTTGCCAATTCTCTCTTTTATCTGCCGCCGCCGTATGTATCCTGGTTCTCTTTTTCAGCCACATTTCTTATTGTTATGGGGATCTGGAAAAAAGAAAAATCCCAGTGGATGCGCTTTGCCGCTTATGCGGGGATTGTATTGCTTATGACGGTCATTTTTCTGCATTTGCAGATTCCTTCCGGTATCGGAGTGACCCTGCCCCTTCTCATTCTGGGGAGTATTGCCTTATATACATCCAACAGACCGGATCCCAGAAAAAAACTTTTTCCCGGCAGAATGATTTTCGCTCCTTTTTCCCGGAGATTTGCTTCTTTCATTCTTCTGGGAATGATCGTTTTTGCCACACTTTTTCTTTATCAGGAGGGGACAGATTATCTGCTTTTGAGGAAAGACGGTTTCTTTATGCTTCTTATTCCTCTGGCAGGCTGTCTGCTTTATTCGGAAAAAAGATTGCGGGATTATCTGATATCCAAAGGGGCGGGCTTTGTATTGCTTGCTTTTCTTTTCTGCTTTACCGTTGCTTTTGCAGATACTTTATGGATCATGGATATTGCCATTATTTATCTTTTTATCTTTCTGGAATATCAGATCCTTCTGCTTTTACGCGGGTTTCTGCCGGAAATCAAAAATCTTTCCCTGATTTTTCTTGTGCTGCTGCTTCTGGCAAACGGGAAGATCCTGCCGCAGATCGTGGATGTAAATATTGTGACCCTTTCTGTATTCGTTCTTTATATTTTCGGGGACAATTTTGAAAGGTGTGTAAAGAAGATCCGGCGGAAACTGGAACCGGAAAAACATCTTTTAGAGCGTCCCTCCGGAGAACTTTTTGCCATTCAGGCCTGGAGTATAAGCAGTTTTGTTCTTATATGCTTTACCGGAAGAAGCGGTATTTCCCCCATTTTGTTCCTTACCATCCTCCTCTTTCTTACCGGAATATTGAAATATCTTTTCCTGGAAAAATACAGGAGTTGTCCGGAAACAGATCATTATGAAAAATGGCGGAAAGCAAATTTGTTCCTGCCATTGCTTCCGGAATCCGCAGTGATCCTTGTTTTTGCTTTTGTATTGTATTTTCTTGGAGCCGACACATTTCTTCCGGCAGTCATTGCCGCAGGAAACTGCGGCGCATGTATCTGGAATCTGGGAATCGTGATCACAGGAAAAGATACGAGACAACTTCCTTTTCAGGCGTCATTATATCATGCCTCCGCTTCCGGCGGGATATTTCTTTTTATGCTGCTTCTGTTCCTTTACAGAGTCAATTCCTCCTTTGCCGCAAGTACGGGACTTATCCTTACAGGATGCACCATTCTGGGGGAAGGAGCCTATATCCGGATGAACCGCAGACCCGGAAATGGATTTTTTCTGCGGAAATGGGAGGCATATATCTGTATTGCCCTGGGTTTGGCATTTGCGGCATTTCCCGGTGGAGTCCTCAATGCCCCCCATTGGGAATTACCGGCAGTCTCCTGCGGGGCACTGGCATTTTTTGCAGTAAATGTGTATTATATATTGAAAAACAAATTGAGAAAACAGGAGGACGGATATGGCAGAAAACAAAATCAATAAATGTAAACTTTTTATTGCCCTTGATGTACCTGAAGTAATGAAAAAAGAGATCATCACCAGTGAAAAAGAGTTGCCGTTCTGGCGTTGGATCCCGGCAAAATTGATGCATGTACCGGTTCGTTTTATCGGGGAGGTAAGTGAAGAAATTCAGGAGGCTCTTGCAGAGGATTTTGCCGATACTTTTACCGGATTCCGCATGATCCGTCTTATTCCTACCGGTTACGGATTCGGACCTAATGTACGGAGAGCGGATTCTTTCCATATCACCGTACAGAAAACCCACGCCTTTGAGGAACTTAAAGACGCGGTGGATACCTATGTGCAGGAAAAGGCATCTTTACGGAAAGAAAACCATTTCAAACCCTGTGTGCCGGTAATGAATTTATTGAAGCCGCCGGTGATCCTGGATCAGGAAAGGATCAGTAAATGGGCAGGCAAACTTATTCTTTCCGAGCCGTTCTGCCACGAACTTACTCTGTTCCGCATCGACCATAACAAACGGGGCATTCTCCAGCATACCGTAGTGGCAACAGCCGAAATCTGCCGTCCGTAAAGGCAGAAAAAGGAAAAGAAAGGATTGCACATGCCCGAAGAGGATCGTTTCATCCCCAATTTCTTTAAGGATCCGCCCCATCCCCACTCTGTCCCCATGGAGGAAAGAGTGGAGCGCACATTCAAAATGACCGTTGCCTTTGACGGAACCGATTATCACGGCTGGCAGAGGCAGGATAATGGAATAAGTGTGCAGCAGATCCTTGAAGAACGCCTTGCCACGCTTTTCAATGTTCCTTTCATGCGTATTCAAGGCAGCAGCAGAACCGATTCCGGAGTACATGCTCTGGGGATGGCGGTAACATTCAAAGCTCCGCTTTCGCCTTATATCCCCGACTGGAAACTTATGAAGGCACTGAACAGGATATTGCCGCCTACAATAAAGATCCGGGAAGTGGAGATCGTGCCGGACGGGTTCAATGCCCGTTTTTCCGCCTGCGGCAAGGCTTATGCGTATGTGGTCAATACGGGGTATTTAAGTCCTTTTACCGACCGTTGGAGTTGTGATGTAGCAGACATCATCGACCTTGATGGGATCAAAAAGGGGTTGGAATATGTGAAAGGAACACATGATTTTTCCCCTTTTACCATTCAACTGAAAGAAGATAAAGATCATGTCCGCACCATCTACGAAACAGAATTGAAAATTTTCGGCAGATTTCTCTGTTTTCATATTACAGGAAATGGTTTCCTTTACAAGATGGTACGGGCAATTTCCGGAACGCTCATTGAAGTGGGAAGAGGCAAGATCCCTGCGGAAAATATCCGTCTTGCCCTGGAAACAGGAGATAAAAAATATGTAAGGGATGTGGCTCCGGGAAAAGGGCTTTTTCTCCTGAAAGTATTTTATACTCCCGATGAGTGGAAAAATCATACTCTTGACGATCTTCCTTTCCGTATGTTTTAAACAGGAGAGGTTATTAAAAAAGTCATCCAAAACAAATGAAAAGAATAGTGATAAAGTTCTGTGAATGGTAATTTGAGGCGGGTGCATAAGCAACCGCACAAAAAACTTGTTTTTCGGCTGCTACCCTCTGCGGTAACAGCCGAAAATGTTCCATTTGCAGAACAAAGTCAATACGGACAGACTTTTGGGGACTTTTGAAATTACCTCTGGAATATACTGTAAAAAAACTTTTTGTGACAATTCTTCCTGTTATTCCTTTTCTTTTTTATTTTTCCAACTTGAAAAACATTTTTCAGCGTTTAAGTTAATCAAGGATACTTACTTCATGTGTAAATAAAAAAGAGGAGAAAAAAATGCTTCTTGAAGTGCAATGGTTTGTTTCCGCACTTGTGGAAAATGAACTTCTGGATCTGGAAGATGCGGTGGAACTCAATAAGGAAATGGGGGGCGAACCGGATCTCGCGTCATTTGCAGCAACCATTCTTGAATCAGTGGCAAGTCAATATGAAGGAGAGGATGCCGCCGCTGCAACGGAACGGATCAATGAATGCCGTGCCTTTGCAGAAGAACAGGCAGCAACCGGAATATGTCCCGCTCTTTTTGCCGCAGAAGAAGCTCTTCAGGAAGAAGACTCCGGCATTCCTCCTCTGCCGGAGGACAGAATGGATGCTTTTACTGTCCCTGCCACGCCCGGAGAAAAAAAGGTGGTTCTCCCCAAAGAAACTCCTGCCAGAAAACTTACCGGCCCTCCCGGAGGCTTCGGAAGCACGCTGCCTAAAAATCTTCCCGGCATCCAGAATTTTTCTTCCGGAGAAGATATGACGGAAGATGATGACAACAGTTTCGTGACCACCATCATGGATGAGGGAATGGCCTATGGCGATCTGGATATCTCCCCTTACATAGATGAAAACGGTTCTTATACCGGAAAGCGTGCCGCAACAGGACTTCCCAGTCTTGCCGGGGTAAACACAATGAGTATGGATCAGATTTCTGCTCTTATGCAGTGTCTGCTTGTGGAACTGCGTGCTTACGGCGCAAGTGACCTGCATATTTCTGCCATGTCCCAGCCTTTTATCCGGCGGAATCTGGAATTGGAAAGGCTGGAAGATGTAATATTGAGCAGGGAAGACGCGGAAAAATGCAATTTGTGTCTTCTTACTTCCCAACAGGTGAAAAAGTTCAAAAAAGATCAGGATATGACCTTTGCCCTGGAAATCGGTGCTGACCGTTTCCGGACAGCCCTTATCCTGCATAAAGACGGGATCGCCGGAAGTTACAGGATCGTACCGGACAAGATCCCCTCTCTTGAAGAACTGGGCTTCCTCCCCAAGGATGTGGAGACATTGGAAAGACTCATGGATTACCCCAACGGACTTGTCCTTGTTACCGGTCCTATCGGAAGCGGCAAAACCACCACACTTGCCTCCCTTGTGGATATAGCCAATTCCCGCAGGGAGGATCACATTATCACTGTGGAAGATCCTATTGAGATCCTGCAGGAATCCAAAAACTGTCAGGTGACCCAGCGGCAGGTGGGAGACCATACAAAAAGTTACAGTACCGCCTTGAAAGGGGCATTGCGTGAAGACCCGGACATTATCGTTATCGGGGAAATGCACGACCTTGAAACCATTGAAAATGCCATTACTGCCGCCGAAACCGGTCACCTGGTCATCGGAACATTGCATACCGGGGATGCCGCCAATACCATGAACCGTATCCTGGATGTATTCCCGCCCAACCAGCAGCCCCAGATCCGTTCCATGACTGCCGGAAGTCTCCGGGGAGTCGTGTGTCAGAAACTGGTGAAAGGAAGCAATGGAAAACTTTGTGTAGTCTATGAGATCCTTATCAATACCCTTGCCGTAGCCAACGTGATCAGTGAGGGCAAGATCTTCCAGCTGCGGGGCAATATGCAGATCGGCGCAAAAGTGGGGATGTGTACCATTGACCAGACACTGCTGGAAAAATGGAAAAATAATGAAATAAGTTACGAAACAGCTTTGGAAGGGATGAAAGATAAATCCGTTATCGCCATCCTTGAAAAGGAAAATGCCGTGCGTCAGGCGCAGAAGTTTGCAGAAGAAGCCGCCGCAAAAGCCGCCGCACAGGGAACAACCGGAAAATAAGAACGAAAGGAACGTTTATGCCTGTAATCGATGAATATTTGAGAGCCATGCTGGCAAAAGGCGGTTCAGACCTGCACCTTTGTATAGGTCAGCCGGTGAAATACCGTGTTCACGGTTCCATCATCAAACATGATGATACGATCATTACGCCGGAATTTATGGAAAACATGCTTGAAGAGATCTGTTTCCCCAAATACCGCTGGAAAAATTTTCTGGAAACCCACGATCTTGACTTTGCTTATGAGATCCCCGGTTTTGCCCGTTTCCGCTGTAACTATCTTTACAACTATTACGGAATGGGCGCAGTCATGCGGCAGATCCCCAGCAAGATCCTTACCGTAAAAGATCTTTCCCTTCCGGATGTTCTCTTGAAGATCTGTCAGCTCAAAAGCGGTCTTGTCCTTGTCACCGGCCCAACGGGAAGCGGGAAATCCACCACGCTTGCCGCTATGATCGACTATATCAATGATACCCAGAAAAAACATATCATCACCATTGAAGACCCGGTGGAATTTGTCCATAAAAATAAAAATTGCACCATTGTCCACCGGGAAGTGGGACTTCATGCCCGTTCCTTCCCCAAAGCCCTCCGCGGAGCCATGCGTTCCGACCCGGATATCGTGCTTATTGGAGAAATGCGGGAACTGGATACCATCCGGCTGGGACTTACCTGCGCCTCTATGGGGATGCTGGTTTTCGGTACTTTGCACACCAACAGTGCCCCCAAAACCATCGACCGGATCATTGATGCTTTCCCTGCCGATGAACAGACCCAGATCCGTACCATGCTTGCAGAGTGTTTGCAGGCAGTGGTCTCCCAGCAGTTATGCAAACGCAAAGAAAAAGGCAGGATCGCCGCCCATGAGGTCTTATTGTGGACAGACGGACTTCCGGGAACGATCCGGGAGGGGGCTATTTCCAATATCCGTACCATCATCGAAGCCAATAAGGGAATGGGGATGTGCAGTATGGACGGCACACTGCGCAGTCATTATGAAAACGGGTTTATTTCTGCAAAAGAAGCCTATATGAAAGCTGCAGATAAAAAACTCTTCCTGGATCTTCTCAAAGAGGAAACCGGTCAGGAAGTATAAATAAGAAAGGAAAAAAGAATATGTCTGTTGAAGAGTATATGGATCATTGCCGGAAACTTGCCCTCAATGATCTCAAACCCACAGAAAAAGAGTTGCAGCACGGTCTTGAACTGCATAAAGAAGCCTTCGTTTTCGATGCTTACGGATTTATGCCCCTTGCAGGAGATAAATGTCCCCGGTTGGATCAGCTTATCAAAGAAAACGCAGGACGCGATGAACTCAAACAGGCCTATGAAGAACACATTATGAACGGCGCATACGAATCCAACCCTGCTTTACGCAAAAAACTTGCGGAAGTCTGGGAGGCTGCCGGTGTGGATTGTGTTTTCCAGAACAGCGGGGTGGAAGGCAACAGTATTGACGGACTTCTGAAACGGTTGAGTTTTTATACCTACATAACCGACCTCATGCCGGAACTTTATGAGCGTGCCGTATTCCCCCATCAACTCCCCGGGATCAAAGAACGGGGGCATAAAGCTCTTTACATGACGACCAACGGCGTCCCGCTCCCGGAACGGCTCGTTTCCCCCCAGGAGGCTCTTTCCCATATCGGAGTTTTCGCCAAACTGGGTGTAAGGATGATGCACCTTACCTACAACCGCCGCAATCTTATCGGGGATGGCTGTGCAGAAAAAAGCAATGCCGGATTAAGTGATTTCGGAAAAATGGTCATTGAAGAAATGAACCGGACAAAGGTCATCCCGGATGTGGCACACAGCGGATTGCAGACAAGTTATGATGCCGCCATCGTTTCCAGAAAACCTGTGGTGGCAAGTCATACAGTGGCAGGTGCCTTATCCACCCACTACCGGGGCAAAAGCGATGAAGTGATTGAAGCGATCAAAAAGTCAGGCGGCTATGTGGGGATCTGTGCCTATCCCGCCTTCCTGCAGGGAGATCTTACCATCAACTCCTTCCTGGATCATATTGATTATGTGGCAAAAAAATTCGGCGTGGATCATGTTGCCATAGGTACGGATCATGGAATAAGTATCAGTTCCTGGCAGCCTTCCGGATCATCCATGCCTGCCGGGCGTCACATCTGGGAACAATACTGGCAGAATCCGGCAAAAGATCTTACTCACGAAGGACTTACTCCGGATCACTCGGATGCACTCACCTGGACAAACTGGCCGCTTTTCACCGTGGGTCTGGTCAAGAGAGGCTACACGGATGATGAAATCAGAAAGATCATTGGCGGCAATGTTTTGAGAGTATGTCAGCAGACTATGGAAGAATAAAAAAACGGGGATCATGGAACACACCATCATCCCCGCAGGATCATTTTTTCATATGGAAATCAAAGGAAACGGCTCTTTCTTATTTCACCACAGGAAGAGCCAGTTTTTTTTCCGCTTCTTTCATGCCGCCAAGGTCATAAAGACATGTATATCCCTCTTTTTTCAGATTCTTTATGGCAGCTTTCACTCTTCTTCCGCTGCGGCAGTAAAGAAAAAGAGGAGTATCCTTTTTTGCACCTTTTTTCTTCAAAAGTGCCACATTCCCGTCAGGGATATTTGCCGCCCCTTTCAAGTGACCGCAAGCAAACTCTTTTTCTGTCCGCACATCAATAAGAAGTGCATTTGCCGGCATTTTTACAAGGTTTTTTCCGGTACTCTTTTCTGAAACACCTCTTTCTGCGGCATTACAGAAAAAGACCGGCAGAAGAAACAAAAGAAAAAGGAAAAGATTTTTCATGCCTTTTTTCCCCGTTGGACTTCAATATTGATTTCTTTGATCCCCTCGATACCGAAAGTATTTTTCAGATCATCCAGAATCTTCTGCTGTAAAGCCCCTGCCACCACAGGCAGTGAACCGCCATCTGCCACCGGGGGGAAATTCACCCGCAATTCCATGGTAAGAATATGTTTTTTCTCCACAAGAACGGTTTTCACGATTTGCAGAGTGGGAAAATCTTTTTCCACCGATTTCACAAGATCGGCAATAGCGGAAGCGGTTATATAGAGTTTTCCTCCCGCAGTTTCCAGAACCACCCCTTTGCATTTCGGCTTTGACCGCAGAAGGCAGATAAGCACAAAAAGCAACAGGAGTACAAGAACAGAAACGGCGGCACCGGTCAGATATCCGTATTGAAATGCCGTATTGCCCTCACCGCTGATAAAAGCTGTAAATTTCTTAAAAAGTTCCATCATAGTCTTTTCCCTGTTTTAATGTTTGAAATGGAAAAGTATCATTAGTTTTTATTTTCTTTCAATGTCATACTTTTACCGTCTTCTGCCTGTATATCCCCGTCATCTTCCGCTTCCTCTTCTTCCATTTCCTCCCGGATCTCTTCCACTTCCAGATCGGCAATGACGATATTGACACACTCCACACTCATACCGGTAATTTTCGTAATATCTTCCGCAATCACCTGCTGTACCGCATTGGCAATTTCGGGAATATTGCAGCCGTATTTCAAAACGATACGCACTTCGATCTTTACCAGATTATCCCCCATCTCAATACTTATGGCACGGTCAAAGATTTTCCGGCTTCCCACAATATCCGCCAGATTGTTTACCAGACTGCTTCCTGCCAGTCTCGCCACTTCCGGAACGGAAAGAGCCGCCTTTTTCACAATGGATGCCACCACGCTTTCATGCACCCGTACGACTCCGGAGGGGGCTGTAAATTTACCGGCATCCTCTCTGACTCTTACAGGAAGAATGCTGCGATTGGTCTTGATGCTGTCCTCATTCATTTTTTCTGCTCCTCTGCCTGCTTTGTTCTTCTGAAATCGTTTCACCTTTTCCGGGAAAAATATTTTTAATCTTCCAGATCCCCATCGGGTTCATTTCCGGAAAAAACCTCATTTTCCTCCTCTTCCAGATCCCGGACGACCACATTCACATTGGAAACGGCCAAACCAGTATAGGAGAAAATATCACTTGCGATCGTATGCTGCAATTCCGCCGCTGTTTCAGGCAGATTATAGCCGTAACGGATGTTGATGGCTACTTCCACCGTAAGGAATCCTTCTTCATCCGCTTTGATGGATATGGAACGATCCTTTACGCTTTTACTGCCGACAAGTTCTGCAAGGTTATCCACAAGAGAGTTGCCGGTAAGTCTGGCGACCCCCGGGATACTGCATACACTGTTTCTCACGATCATCCCCAGAGCTTTTTCCGTGATCCCTACTGTTCCTGCCGGATTTGTCCCCAGCAGAAAACAGGCATTTTCCTTTACCTGGGGGGCTTTTTTTACTGTCACAGTTTTTTTCATTTTTTTCCTCCCTGTTTTTTCTTTTCCGGAAAGGGAAAAGAGAGGCTTTTACTTCTGATTGGTGAAGTGACCGCCTTTGATCAACTGTTCAATGAAGGATGTATCATATCTTCCCTCGATGAATTCCCGGCTTTCCAGAATATATTTTTCAAAGGGAATGGTGGTATTGACCCCTTCGATCAGATATTCGGACAAAGCCCGTTTTCCTCTGGCAATGGCTTCTTCCCTTGTATCGCCGTAAACGATAAGTTTACCTATGAGACTGTCGTAATGGGGCGGAATACTGTACCCGGTAAACACATGGGAATCCACACGCACGCCGGGCCCTCCGGGAGGACAGTAAAATTCCACTCTGCCGGGGCAGGGTGCAAAATTCATATAGGGATTTTCCGCATTGATACGGAACTCAATGGCATGACCTTTGAGTTTCAATTCTTTCTGGGTGAGGGAAAGTTTTTCCCCTGCGGCAATACGGATCTGTTCTTTGATGATATCCACGCCGCTGATCATTTCCGTTACACAATGTTCCACCTGAACACGGGTATTCATTTCCATAAAATAGAATTCCCCGCCTTTGCCCAGCAGAAATTCCACTGTTCCGCTGCTTACATACTTCACAGCTTTTGCCGCTTTTACCGCCGCTTCCCCCATCTTTTTACGGATGGAAGGAGTCAGTGCCGGAGAGGGGGATTCCTCCATCAATTTCTGATGTCTGCGCTGCAAAGAGCAATCCCGTTCCCCCAGATGCAGCACATTGCCGTAAGAGTCGGCAAGGATCTGTACTTCGATATGACGGGGATTTTCAATAAATTTCTCAATATATACCTCCCCGTTCCCGAATGCCTTTTCCGCTTCGGTACAGGCGGCATGATACCCCTGGATCAGACTGGGATCAGAGTGCGCGATCCTCATTCCTCTTCCGCCGCCTCCGGCAGAAGCCTTGACGATGACAGGGTATTTCAGCTGATGGGCTACTTTCAATGCCTCTTCTTCACTGCGGATGACGCCATTGCTTCCGGGAGTCACAGGGACACCGGCTTTCCGCATGGTGCTTCTGGCATTGGATTTATCCCCCATGGCACGGATCTGTTCAGCACCGGGCCCGATAAAAGCAATATTACAGGAAGCACACACATCGGCAAAATGGGCATTTTCCGAAAGGAAACCATAGCCGGGATGGATGGCATCCACATCACAGATCTCGCATACACCGATAAGCCGTTCGATCTGCAAATAACTTTCTGCGGCAGGGGCAGGCCCGATACAGACCGCCTGATCCGCCAATTTCACAGGCAGGGAATTTTCATCCGCTTTGGAATATGCCACAACGGTTTTGATCCCCAGTTCCCGGCAGGCACGGATGATCCGCAATGCGATCTCGCCCCGGTTGGCTATAAGGACTTTGTTAAACATGGATCTACTCCCTACGATTATTCAAGAACAAAGATGGGCTGACCGAATTACACAGGCTGGCCGTTTTCCACAAGGATCTCTTTGATAACGCCGGATTTTTCCGCCTTGATCTCATTCATGACTTTCATGGCTTCAATGATGCAGACAACCGTTTCCGGATCTACTTTATCGCCAACTTTCACCATGGCATCTGCGCCGGGGGAGGAGGCACGGTAGAATGTTCCCACAATGGGAGACTCGATCACTTTTGCCGCATCCGCAACAACCTCACCGGCAGGAGCGGGAGCTGCAACAGCACTTGCAGCAGCAGGAGCAGGAGCCGCCACAGGAGCGGGAGCTGCAACAGGGGCGGCAATAATGTTCTGGGGGATGACCGCCGCAGGCTGATTGCTGCCTCTTTTCAAGCAGAGGTGCATATCCTCGCACTCAATACGGAACTCGGTAAGATCGTTTTCGGACATGAGTTTTACAATGGTCTTGATCTCGTCGATTTTCATTTTTTCTTCCTCTCTTTTTTGGGGAGTTGATTTTATATTGCTCTTTTGTTTACTTACTTCTCAAATATTTTACCATAGCACGCAATGCCCATTCATATCCATCCGGCCCCAAGCCTGCGATCTGCCCGATACATACGGGAGCCGTCATGGATCTGTGCCGGAACTCTTCTCTGGCATGGATATTGGAAAGATGGATCTCTATGGCAGGAATACTTACTCCTTCAATGGCATCTCTTATGGCAATACTCGTATGGGTGTAAGCGGCAGGATTGATGACGATACCATCCACGCCCTCTGTTTTTGCATTGCCGATCCTGTCCACAAGATCCCCCTCATGGTTGGATTGATAAAAATCCAGTTCCACATCAAAAGATGCGGCAATCTTTTCCAAATTCTGCCGGATCTCTTCAAGAGTGGTACTGCCGTAAACTTCTTTTTTTCTTGTACCGAGAAGCTGCAGATTCGGACCATTGAGTATCAGGATCTTTGTCATAGATGATTTTCCTCTCTGGAAAAGTTTTCTTTTTCTTCAAGATATAATATAGCACCTTTTTTATCTTTTTTCCAGAAAAAAACCTTTTTCAAGGTATAAAAGGATAAAAGTTTATCTTATTTTACTCTCTTTGAGAGTCAAAAGCATTGATTTCCTGAAAAAAAAGGGTATATTTTCTGATAAAACAGGAGAAGAGAGAAAATATGGACTCAATACAGGCACAGGATATTTTTGATTTTTTCTATCCGGAAAAAAACGACCCGTTGCGGGAAAATCTTTTCCTCCACAGTTGTCAGGTACAGCAAAAGGCTTTGGAGATCCTGCGGTCACTTCCGGAGGAAGAACAGATCTGTATGGATATTTCCCTTGTGGAAAACGGTGCGCTTCTCCATGATGTGGGAGTAAAAATGTGTTACGCCCCGGATATACACTGTCACGGAAAGGAACACTATCTGCGTCATGGTCTTCTGGGAGGGGAAATGCTCCGGGAATACGGAAAAAGAAATTGCCTCGATCTGGAAAAATATGCCCTTATCTGTGAGCGTCACACAGGAAGCGGACTTACCGCTTCGGAAATAAGAAAACAATCTCTCCCGCTCCCCTGTAAAGATCTCCTGCCGGAAACAAAAGAAGAGAAATTAGTCTGTCTTGCAGATAAATTCTTTTCCAAAAGCGGCAGTATGAAAGAAAAAAATATGGAAAAAGTATATAAAAGCATGGCAAAACATGGAATGGACTCTTTACAGAGATTTATAGAGTTGTGCCGGCTTTTTCATCTTGAAATACCACAGGAAAAGGAATAAAAAATGGAACAGAAAAGACTTGAAGCGTATGCGGATCTTATCGTAAAAAAAGGATTGAACCTGGATAAAGGACAGGAAGTATTGCTCATTGCCGGCTTGGATCAGCCGGAATTTGTACGCATGACCGTGGAAAAATGTTATCAGGCAGGTGCCGCAAAAGTGGTGGTAAACTGGACGGATATGGCAACAGAGAAATTGGATCACATCTATCAGAGCGAAGAAACTCTTTCCGAAGTGGAAAGCTGGGTTCTGGCAAAATGGCAGTGGAGAGCAGAAAAACTCCCCGCTCTGCTGTGGCTGGATTCCGATGATCCCGACGGAATGGATAGCGTGGATCAGGGCAAACGCGCCCGTGCCCAGATGGCAAGATTCCCCAAAATCAAACCCTACCGGGAGGCAACAGAAAACAGACATCAATGGTGTATTGCAGGCGTCCCCGGTAAAGAGTGGGCAATGAAAGTATTTCCGGGTATTCCCGCAGAAGAAGCCATAGAAAAACTCTGGGAAGCCATTCTTGCCGCCGCCCGTGCTAACGGGGACGGGATCGCCAACTGGGATAAACATAATGCCCTCATCCACTCCCGTTGTGATGCTTTGAATAAATATAATTTTGCCCGTCTGGAATACAAAAGCAGCAATGGAACAGATTTTTCTGTGGGACTTATGGAACAGGGGGTTTTTGCCGGAGCTGCGGAAAAAGATCTTTCCGGAAGAGTTTTCAATCCCAATATCCCCTCGGAAGAAATTTTCACCACGCCGAAAAAAGGGGAAGCGGAGGGCATTTTATATTCCAGTAAACCCCTTTCCTGGCAGGGAGCATTGATCGAAGATTTCTCCATCCGTTTCCATGAGGGGAAAGTTGTGGAGGTCAAGGCGGCAAAAGGTCAGGAGACATTGGAAAAGATGGTGGCAATGGATGAGGGGGCGGCATATCTTGGAGAATGTGCCCTTATCGGTTGTGACTCGCCCATCAATGAAACAGGACTTCTTTTTTACAGTACACTTTATGATGAAAATGCCGCCTGTCACATGGCATTGGGCAGAGGCTTTTTCGATTGCGTAAAAGACTTTGACAAATATACCAGGGAAGAGATGCAGAAAATGGGTGTCAATGACAGTATGATCCACGTGGATTTCATGATCGGCAACGATACTCTCTGCATTGACGGCATCACCCGTAGTGGGGAAAAAGTTGCCATTTTCCGCGACGGGAAATGGTGTTTCTGAAAAAAGGAACCGGATTTAAAATAAAAATGGCTCCGACAGCAGGATTGCCGCTTCACGCGGCGCGGCAAGCCGTCGAACCTCCCGCCGGGGGACGGTTATTTTTTTGCAGAAACAAAAAAAGGAGCTGTTGTAAAAATGTTTTGCGGGGAAGACACCTTTTTGAAAAAAGGTTCTCTTCCCCGCCCCCCCATCTTCCAAAAACTTTTGACGGAATTGCTTTTATCGTCAACGATAAAAACAATTCCAACTTTTTTATAAACGATCAAAAATCCAGTTCAATCAAACACAATGTCGAGCAATGGAATAAATAGCCTTGTGTATTTATAAAATAAGGTATAATTCTCTCCTGTTATGACCTGTTATACCTCCAATATTCAGCTCAAACAATAAAA